>JALXAX010000160.1 GCA_026991755.1 Thiotrichaceae bacterium
TGAGGCTAGAGAAACTGAGCTGTTTCATGTTATGAATCCTGACAAAATAACAGAAGTTTTTACTTAATTTTGGAATATGGATATTTTCTCATATTTTAGAGACTTAATCAGAGATTCCTTAAGGAAATCCTGATTAAGTCCACGATTCATGAGAAAACAAAAGAATCAAGAAATGGATTTCAAAAATGAAACAAAGAAGCTTTGCTAGTCTTATCTACGACAATAAGAAAGTCACCACATTATCCTAAGGCTGGAAATGGTCGCCCACCGATGCCAATGCAAACTATGTTACGCACCTACTTCTTACAACAGTGGTACGCATTAGGTGATCAAGCCGCAGAAGAGTCGCCTTATGACATGGATAGCATGAGAAACTTTGCAAGGCTTGAGCTGATTGAAGATGCGATACCCGATGAAAGTACAATTTTAAAGTTTCGCCGCCTGATTGAAAAACATGACCTTAGCAGTGCACTTTTTGATGACATCAATGCCTATTTAGTTTCACAAGGCATCGCTGTATCAAAAGGAAGTATGATTGATGCAACCATCGTACAAGCGCCCTCATCAACAAAGAACAAGAGTGGTAAACGTGACCCAGAAATGTGTTCTACGCGTAAGAATAACCAATACCACTTTGGTATGAAGATACATATCGGTAGCGATGTAAACTCTAATGATATTCATAGTGCAACGGTAACCTCCGCAAATGTTGCGGACATAAACGAGATGCCTCATTTACTTCGAGAAGAAGATGAAGTTATTTTTGCAGATGCAGGTTATAACAGTACCCCTTACAAACGAGGAGCACGTGATCTAGGCATCACTTGGAAAGTTAATGATAAACGCCTGCCTATTCATACCAAAAAGAAAAAGATCAACTTGAGTAATAAACAAAAAAAGAACAATAGGAAAAACTCAAGCGTGCGTGCACGAGTTGAGCATTGTTTTAGAGTCATCAAATGCCAATTTGGCTATCGTAAGACACGTTACAAAGGACTTGAAAAAAATTGAGTGCAAGTGATGGCGTTACTTGGATTGGCAAATTTATACATGCAACGGAAACAGCTCATGGGATAAATCTGTCTACTGTCTGTAAAAAGGCAGTATCTACGAGTTAAAAGCCAATATTACAAGGAAGGTCGGGCAATTATGAGTGATTTTTTTTAAAAATTGGATTACAAAAAAATAATCACGGTATTAATGACTTAATCAGTCCTTCCTTAATGCCATTCTCATAAATTTAGGCATTTAATAATCTCCTATTTGCTTAATAAAACACCACGCCTAACTGAAGATTCTAGGTTTATTTGTTTTCAGCCCGTTTCCTTAGTTCTGCAAGATGTATGTCCAGTAGCATTGCATCAGCCTTGCGCTTTGCATTAACGACTATTTCAGGCTTTTCATTTTTCAGTATTTCATCAAGTGTTTTAGTCATTATTTTATTCCTCTTTTCAGGCTCTCCAGATGTATAGAAAACTCTTTAGGATCGGCATCTAACCATTGTAATGACCACCTACCGCTGTTATAAACAATGAATCATTAGTGTAGTAGTAGATTACTCTATGGTACTGAGACAATCGCCTAGACCAATAACCTGATAAGTCATATTTAAGCTTTTCAGGTTTACCGATACCCTGACCAGGATCATTACGAAACATTTCTTTAATAATCTGGCATAGCTTTTTATGGGCTTTTTTATCAGAGGTTCTTAGCTTTTCGTATTCCTCCCAGCTATCCCCCTCAAATATCAATAATCTCATTCAGTTCGTCCTTAGAGGGTTTATATCCTTTCCCGTGGTTTTGCCTTGCTTTATTGATTTGCTTCATCAGGTGCTTATTCTGTAGCACGTAGATGGTTTCTTGATCCCGTTCCCAGTCTTCAGCACTGACAACAATAAAATCATCTGCATTTCTTCTAGTTACTTTTAATACATCGTGCTTGTCTGTGACACTATCCACACACTCTTTTAAATTGGCACGAAATTGATTAACGCTTACCGCTTCCATTGAATTACACCCTCTTGTACTGTACTTCCGTACATACTATCAACATAGTTCAGTTATGGCTACCGCTACCGTTCATGGGTAGATTTTAGAGGGTTTAGGTTTTGTAAGGAATGGCAATAAAATCAGGTAGTACAGGTATAATTCCGCGCCCCTTTCCCCTTCCTTACTAACGCCAAATACAGGGGGAAAACGGTATATTTATCAGTGCATTAGAAATAAGCCCAAACAGACACAAGATATTGATTTTAGGATAAAAACAACCTATACCCCACCAGGCGTGGTAAATTGACACCCTAAAAAGGAGGGATTGCCAATAAAAAACCTATAATTAGCGAAACCACGCGGTGCGAATTTACCCGTGACCTGTTGGGGGTGCTTGGTAGTACCTTTTTTATTTTGGGGGGTGGTCATGCCCCATATCATCAGTAGACAGCCCTAGACCTTTTTTAGTATTGATAGCTTTTGAGAAATGCAAATACAGGCCATTACCATCATAGAGCTTGAACGGCTTACCTGTAGCCTTAGTATTTTTGATTGTTATTTCTGTTAATGCCATAGGTGGGGTAAAAAATATAAGGGATTAATTTTATACCCCACATTTTACCCCTCGAATATCGCGGATGTAAACAGACTATTACGGACTACCCTAGACTAACTATTTATAAACAGGCACAAAAAAGCCCGCTGTTACACGGACTTATGAACTATCTAGGACTTTCCTAGACTAAAATTTGGTGCCGATGGCCGGAGTCGAACCGGCACTGCTTGCGCAACACGCCCCTCAAGCGTGCGTGTCTACCAATTTCACCACATCGGCTTATTGATTTACTTTTTTTCTGGCGCGGCTTCAGCGTCTACTGTTGCATCTACCTTAGATGCAGGTGCTTCAGGCACATCGCCACTCGCTGCTTTCTCATCAGAAGCAGGGGTAACTTCTTCTGCTTCGGGAACATCACTTGTCGATTCTGCACTAGACTCAGTAGTCACTGCCTCAGGTACATCACTTTCTTCACCCGCGCTTTGTGCAACTGGCGTCACTGCATCAGGAGCATCAGGTACATCACCGGGCGCTGTTTCTTCCACGGGAATAGTCTTCTCAACAGGTGCAACCGTGTCCACAATACTGCTAGATGTCGCCGCATCACCACGATGGCTCACTAACCAAGCCAGAGCCATTGAATTTACAAAGAAAGCCAAAGCAAGAATTGCCGTTGTGCGACTGAGGAAGTTACCTGCACCACGCGCTCCAAAAACAGAACCTGAAGCAGAACCGCCTGCTGAACCACCGCCACCAAAAGCAGCGCCCGCATCAGCGCCTTTACCATGTTGCATAAGAACCAGACCTATAATGCCAATGGCAACTAGAATCTGGACTATTAAAAGTATGTTGTACATATATCTCTACTACTTATTTATTGTGTTTATTATGCAGTGCAGATTGCCAAGAACGCTTCTGATGTTAAAGAAGCGCCGCCAATCAAACCACCATCTATGTCTTCCATGGCAAATAACTCAGCCGCGTTACCACCGTTTACACTACCGCCATATAAAATCTGTACTTTCGCAGCCACATCAGCATTCAAGCCTGCAATTTTGCTACGAATAAATGCATGAACATCTTGTGCTTGTTGAGGAGAGGCCGTTTTACCTGTACCAATCGCCCAAACAGGCTCATAAGCGATAACAGAATCAGCCAAAGCTTCAACACCGCTTAGCTCAATAACCGCATCAAGCTGTCTAGCTACCACATTCTCAGTATCGCCACTTTCACGCTCTTCAAGTAACTCACCTATACATAAAATAGGCGTTAAACCTTCTTTCTGAGCCGCTGCAAATTTTGCTGCTGTATCTGCATCTTGCTCGCCGTAAATGCTACGACGCTCAGAGTGTCCTACTAATGTGTACTGACAACCGACTTCTTTAAGCATTGCTGCTGATACTTCACCCGTGTATGCACCTGTTTCTTGATCCGCTACATCTTGAGCACCTAGCCCAATCTCTGTGCCATCAAGCAAGTCTGCAACCATTGAAATATAAACATAAGGAGGACATACCGCTACGGCTGTGCCGTCAACATCCGACATCCCATCTGCGATACCTTTCACAAGTGTTTGAATACTTTCTTTAGAGCCATTAAGCTTCCAGTTTCCAGCTACTAATGTTTGACGCATAGGATTCCCCTTTAATTCATTCATTTCGGTTGATTACATTTAGAGCGCGCAAGAGTAACGTTAGACACCTCAAAATGCAATTCTTTTTCAGAGATGCAACTAGCAAGAACAAACCTTACACAGATATAAATACCACTTTTCTAATTGATCTACACCATAGAACCTTTGCACAAAAAGAGATGATAAACAAAGATGCATTGAATCCTCAACCGAATCACTGTGAAAACAGACTCTTGATCCAAATACTCTCAGCAACTATCTATTCCATGCTAGACTTCACCCCCTCAAAAGCTGTCGTGCACTTTAAAGGAATCTCTGAATAAGTTTGATCGGAATTTCTGAGTGATAGAATTTGTCAGGTTTTTGATAGAAAAGTTAGCAATAGCCGTAGCTATTGGTCACTTTTATAGCGAAAAACTGGCAGATTCTAGCCTCAGAAAAATGAGTCATGACTTGATCAGAGATTCCTTAACAATACTATTAGCAACATATGATTATCTCGCGAAGATTACTTTTTTTACTCGTTATCCTGATTATATTGATTCTATCTATATTTATAGCAAGGCAGGCTCTCTCTTCTAAACATGGTGCTTTTCTTCTAACAGAATCCTGGGTTGAAAAACGCGCTAATGGTGAAAGTAAACCGCAAGTACGTATTTACCCTGTAACGGGAATCAATTACAAATCAGGCTTAAGAAATAGTAAGACTAAAGAAAAAGGCAAGTTTAGCTACCGTGAAGGCAAAAGTATTCTTTTTAGCATAGGCGACTTTGAAATAGGTATCACAGAAGGCGCTCCCGAAATATCTCAAGACTCCTTCAAGGGCATCAAGAGCAAAAACTTAGCTGCATTATTATTTGCCTTAGACGAAGATGGTTACCGAGAAAACGGTATACAAATAACTGAAAACAGCATTCCACAATCAGGCCTAGATATAGACCTTACTTTACCCGTTGATGAGTTTGCCGCTATTCTCGTTGAGAAACTGACCCAGCAAGGTGTCTTTACACTTAACCAACAGGATGGAACAAAACTACCCGTTATGGGACTGGATTTCGTATCAGGAATAGAAATCGGTAAAACATCCAACAGCGGCATGTTTACTTATCAGCAAAATAAGAAAGTAACCTTTCGCATCAACAACATCAAAATAGAGACTGTCCGAGGAGAGCTAGCCCTAAGCCCAGATAACTTTGACAAACCTATACAACAAAACCTGTATCAATACTTACTTTCAGTTGATGAAGATATTGAGATTAACAATGGTATCCAATTGGGTGAACTCGCAGAATCCTTTAAAATAGACTTCGCTCTCAGTCGAGAAAAATTTGAAATAGCCCTCACCAAAGAATTAAACAGGCTCAACCGCCAGCCCGTACCTATCTTCACCCCCTCTTTAGGCATTAACCTTGAAGCCGCCCAAGCTGAAGCCGATACCGTTGGCCAGCCCATGCCTTTTGTTGATATTTTCCGAACAGCTCGCCCTTTTAAAGAATTCTCTGAAGAAGGCGTAAACTATGATGATAACGGCTGGCCTACCCTCATTCCAGAGGGTAAAAAAGTTTATACGCTAATTCTGCAAAGTCTTCCCGAAGGCGCCATACCTTATGGGCGATACACCGTGCTTTACGATGGCATTGGCACATTAGCCTACGATGGCATTGCCAAGCGCATCGAATTTACGGCTAATAAAGACATTATTGATATTCGCCCTGAGAACTCCACGGTTAACCGTCTTATCCTGCGTATTACCGAAACCAATGAGGACGATCCGATCCGCAATATCCGTATCATTATGCCAGGTGGTATATGCGAAGGACTCCCCTCATTACGTGTTGATAACGAAGAAGAGTGCGCTATTGGTCAATATCGGGCTTTTGTCGATATGCTTGAAGATCGAAACACCATTGTCTTTAATCCCGATTACCTACGCTTCCTGAAAAACTTCCGTGTGCTTCGCATGATGAATTTAATGGAGACCAGCCAACACGTTCCCCGCTCTTGCTACAAATTTAAAGATGAAGAATACGAAGAGTGCGTGCTACAACCTATGAAATGGGATCAACGTACTAAAATGGATGATGCGGTATGGGGTGGCTCACATCGAACAGACGAAACTGAAAAACACGGCGTACCGATAGAGGTACTAGTCGCACTTGCTAACACCGTACATGCAGACCCGTGGTTTAACTTGCCACATAATGCAGATGATGAATACATCGAAGAATTTGCAGAGTATGTTTATTCCGAGCTGGATCACAACCTAAAAGCATGGATCGAATACAGCAACGAGACTTGGAATGGTCGCTTCTGGGGCGCTTACTACGTGCGCTATCAAGGAAGATTACAAGAATTAGATAACGATAAAAACCCCTTCCGAGAAGGTTTCCGTTATTACTCAAAACGCGCGGTAGAAATATTCAAGATATGGGAAGAAGTCTTCGATGGGCCAGAGAGATTAGTACGAGTCGCTGGTAGCTACCAAAACTCTGTTGACCTTTCCAGAAATATTCTGCAATACGAAGATGCTTTCGAGCATATCGACGCACTAGCTATTGCGCCTTACTTTCACGCCTGTAGCAACAGACAACATCGTGATTGTAAAAACCCAATTACGGTTCCAAAACTCTTGCCAGAAGTTACCTCTGTAGATGAAATTTTCGAAGCGCTAGAAAACCCCTCTGATCCTTATGGAATACCCGCCACACTCAGGCTCATCAAACAACAAGCCGCCCTTACAAAAAATTATGATATTCAGTTGGTTGCCTATGAAGGAGGTCAGCACCTAGCCGTCAACTGGTCAGATAAAAATCGTTCAAAAGAAGAAAAAGAAAACCTAGGAAAACTCTTTAAGCAAGCCAATGAAGATCCGCGCATGGGGGAACTTTACTTAACGTTACTCAGAAATTGGAAAGCGGAAGGTGGCACGTTATTTAATATGTTTAATATGCCTCAGACATGGCACCGTTGGGGGTCTTGGGGTATTAAAACACATTTAAATCAACCCCGTGAAGAAGCTTACAAGTACGATGCAGCCATGACATTTCAAGAAGAAAAAAGACAATGTTGGTGGGAGGGTTGTTAAATCTAGATCCCTCAGTTAACCACTCCAAATTGTTTCTAAGCAGCCTATAAAGCAACCCTCACAGGCTGATTGGCTATGTGAAAAAACTCATTAAGGATAAACCTAGATTTGACAAAAGAACTTGTGAAAACTAATCACGGCCTTATTATTGAGAGCCTTGCATACAAAAGGATGTGCCATTTATCAAAATAGGCTCTTTTGTGTAAAAGGCTTCATCAGAAAAGTCTTTGGTAATCATTTCAGCATCGCCATCTGTACTACGAACGTATCAGGAATATATGGATAAAAATACAGACAACAGAACCATTGCACTAGCCGCTTTATTTCAGTGCGTTGAGGGCGTGCGTCAACTCGCTCATGAAGGACAAGTAGATCAACAGCTTTTTCATACCTGCCTACATAGCACCTCTAATGAAAACACAGACACCATTCAAGATGTATATGGCGATATCAACCAGCTAAAAATAGGCTTTAACGTGCTGCTATACCAACTAGGCACCAGCCAACTCACTCCCGATGGCACACAAAAGAATTTGGAAGTTACCCGTTACGCGATCAATTTACTACACCTTGAGAGGAAACTAAGCGCAAACCCAGAGCTATTCCAAAAACTACTCGAAGGTATCGAAGATGTGCAACGCCAACGCAAGCATTTTGATGCTACTGACGAAACCATCGTCAGTCGATTAGCTGAAATCTATTCCGATAGTATTAGCCAGTTAGGCCCCCGCATTATGGTGAAAGGTGACCAAAGTTACTTAGGCCGCACTGAAATTGCAGCAAAAATACGGGCTTTATTATTATCAGGTATACGCGCCTCATTATTATGGCGACAAGCTGGCGGATCACGTTGGAAGTTATTACTCGAACGCGGAAAGATGCAACGTCGTGCTGAAGACTTACTTAAACAGATTCCTTAAAAACAGATCCCTTAAACCCAAGCGATAGAGTATTAAACAACCCATGATTAATATAACCAGGATCCACCACGTCAGCTTTATCGTTAAAGATCTGCAAATAGCGCTTAAATTTTACTGCGACTTGTTATGTATTGAGAAAAAGACTACTCGCCCGACTATGCCTTTTAATGGCGCGTGGCTAAAAATCAATGATATTCAGGAAATCCATTTGTTAGAATTGGATAACCCCGACCCTACCGAAGGCAGACCTGATCATGGTGGACGAGATCGTCATGCGGCTTTTAATATTGAAACTATAAAACCTTTACAAAAAATTCTTGATGACAACAGCATTGCCTATACCATGAGTAAATCAGGTCGCCCAGCATTGTTTACACGCGATCCTGATGGAAATGCACTAGAATTTATAGAGGGCTAAATAGCATCCACACTACCTGACTAGCTCAAGGAATCTCAATGGATTCATCATTATGGGACAACACAATGAAAGCAAAAAAGAAACCAGCTACTGAAGATCAGCATCCCTTTACTCGAAAATTCACTAGCCGATTTTCAGGCGTACTTCGCTGGCCTCAGTTAGACGAACTATGGGAGCGAGTAAAAGCAGACGACCACGGCTGGTACATCTATTCCGTAGGTGAAACACCCCCCGAAGAACCCGCAACCGCAGAAAAACTCCACCTCTTTATTCCTGAAGTCGATACGCTATTACGCAAAGAACATGATGAAGATTACTGTGGTGTAGTCTATGTTGATGATGCTCAACAGCCTAGTTTTATCAAAATTTTTGACCCTAACAATTTAGGCACCTCTTGTGGCATGAGCGACACTCCACCCTTACCTAGCTGGATCTTATCAAAGATAAAACCGATTGATTTACCCAATGCCATGCAACCAACCGGTAGCCGTAGACGCTGGTGGGAAAAGATATTTGGCTAACGCATCAAAACCAACAACTATCGCATCGCTGAAGAAAAGTAAGCACGACATTATCCTGCGTGTAGCCGTGCCTCGGCCTTTATTTCAACTACTTGATTATGTCCCTAAATATAACGATGAATTAATGGGAAAACCTCAAGTAGGTAGTCGTGTGCGCGTGCCTTTTGGTCATAGTGATGTCACAGGGGTTATTGTAGAAATCACTGACACCTCTGAATTCGATGAACTCAAACCTATACATGAATTACTCGATACCGTACCGCTACTCGATAGCAACACGCTAAAACTTTTAAAATGGGCAAGCCAGTACTACCACCACCCCATCGGTGATGTGGTTGCTCATGCGCTTCCGCTAGCGTTACGCGGTCAACGAAAAGTCCCAGAAACACCCATTTGGACAGTTTTTAACGCAAGCGAAACTACCAACACCACAAGCAAAGAAGCACAAGTAAAGCTCTACCGCGCCCCAAAACAACTAGCACTCTACCATGCTATCGCCCAAGCAAAAAACGGCATATTCGAAGTAGACTTGCAAACCGAGTTTGGGAAAAGTACAAAAGCAACCCTCAAACAACTCACCCAAAAAGGCCTAATTGAAAGTGTAAATTCAGCATTTTATTTCCCACATACCACGACAGCCAATAGCTTTGATGACACACCTCCGCTAGAACTAACTGAGGAGCAACAAAACTGCCTAGAACAGATTCAAGCTCCCAAACCTTACTTACTACATGGCGTAACAGGTAGTGGAAAAACAGAGGTTTACCTACGAGCTATCGCACCTATTTTAGCGAATAAGCAACAAATACTTATTTTAGTGCCAGAGATTGGCCTAACTCCGCAGCTATTCAGCCGATTCGATAGCTATTTTAATAGCAAAGCCACCCAAGCCACGATAGGCAAACCCATCAACACCGTCGTCATGCACTCCAAACTTTCCGATGGCGAACGAATGAAAGCATGGCTCGCAGCCAAAACAGGCCAACTTGACATCCTAATCGGCACACGCTCCGCTGTCTTCACCCCCATGCCCAACCTCGGCATGATTATTATTGACGAGGAACACGACAGCTCACTCAAACAGCAAGAAGGCTTTCGTTATCACGCGCGTGATCTAGCCGTTAAACGCGCTCATGATCTAAGCATTCCTATTATTATGGGCAGTGCCACACCTTCATTGGAATCCCTATATAACAGCAATCAACACCGCTATCACTATCTACATTTAAGTAAACGACCAGGCGCACGAAAGCGGCCTACACTTTTAGTACAAGACATCCGTGGCTTGCCGCTAGACTCAGGTGTTTGCTCACCACTATTGAGTTCAATTAGGGAACATATCGAAGCAGGCAACCAAGTTATGCTGTTTCTCAACCGACGAGGCTTTGCCCCCGCCATGCTCTGTCCTACCTGTGGCTGGCATGCCGAATGCCCCAGTTGTGATGCGAATATGACGTATCACAACCATTCACAAAAACTCATCTGTCATCGTTGTGATTTTGAGCGCTCCGTCGATAATAAATGCCCTGATTGTGGCAACCAACACATCACTACACGAGGCCAAGGCACCGAGCGTATCGAACAAAAACTACAAACACACTTCCCCAATACGCAGATTATTCGAGTAGACCGCGACACCACCAGCCGAAAAGGCGAGCTTCAAGAAAAGCTTGATCAAGTTAATCAAGGCAAGCCCGCCATCCTCATTGGCACACAAATGCTAGCCAAAGGGCATGACTTTCCAAACCTAACTTTAGTGGGTATTTTAGACGTAGACCAATCACTCTTCAGCACCGACTTCCGCGCATGGGAACGACTTTCACAGCTCATTATTCAAGTCGCAGGACGCGCAGGACGTGCTGAGAAAAAAGGCACCGTCATGTTGCAAACCACACAACCTGACCACCCCTTCTTCCATACTTTACTTACTCAAGGTTATTTGGCTATTGCCAGGCAATCACTAACCGAAAGAGAAAACTGGCATTTTCCACCGTTCGCTTATCAAGCATTGATTCGCGCCAATGCAGCTAAGCAAGAAAGTGCTATTACCTATTTGAGAAAGGTAAAGGAACAGTTAGAACCGTATCAATCAAATGACTTCATCTTGCTTGGCCCTGCTCCATCACCGATTGAAAAACGTGCTGATCGTTACCGCACTCAGCTATTAGTAACAACCAAAACACGCAAGCTATTACATCAAGCACTAAATAATTTGATTCATAACAGCGGGAATATTCGTAAAACGGGCGGGGTACGGTGGTCTGTGGATATTGACCCGATTGATTATGCGTAATAACAATTGATGCCATAAGCAATGAGATTGCAAACCTAACACAAAAAAATACATCTTTTTAGAAAAAGGTGGCGTACAACTTATCAAGAGTTTCAATGGGACACTTTAAATCATACCAATAAGAAACTTTCAATGTGGCTATCAAACACTATAGTTAATATAACAAACAAACCAATTAGAGAAATCAACATGAACAAAATCAGTAAAAAAAGCCCTCTGGTAATCGCATCTGCGTTATTTACCCTTAGCTTTTTAATGAGCAGCTCCGCATTTGCCAAAACAGACTCTATCGTTCTGGGCATGGGTTGTTTCTGGGGTGCAGAGAAATACATGGCTAAGATACCGGGTGTAACCGATGTAGAAAGCGGTTATGCAGGTGGCGATTATAAAAATGCGACTTATAAAGGCGTGATCAAACACGAGCGCGCACTAAGAAGTGGCAGAACGGATGTTAAAAACCATGCCGAAGTCGTTAAAGTTACTTTCGATGATGAGAAGGTAGATTTAAAAACAATTTTGGCTACCTTCTGGGAAACCCATGATCCTACTCAGGGTAACCGCCAAGGTAATGATGTCGGCACTACTTATCGAAGTGCTATTTTTTACCATAATGATGAGCAAAAGCAGTTAGCGCTAAACACTAGAGACATCTATCAAAAAGCACTCACTAAGGCGAAGCTATCTAAAATTACTACCGAGATTGCTCCTCTTAAAAACTACACTCCCGCTGAGGAATACCATCAAGATTACTTGGTGAAAAATCCTAACGGTTACTGCGCACTCAAAGGCACAAAAGTCGCCTACCCTGGCACGGGTCGTACTTTTGCTGCACCTGCAAAACCATTAAAAGCTGATCAGCTTAATTTTGACCGACAGCTCATTGTATTTGAAGGGGTTGATTGCCAGTTCTGCGAGAAATTTAAAGCCGATATTCTTAATAAATGGAAAGCAGAAACACCGATTAAAGCAACCCTTAGCACCAAAGCCCCTAAAGGCTGGAAGCTTAAGAAAACACTGTTCGCCACACCCACCATTGTGTTATTTGAGAAAGGTGTCGAAGTTTCGCGCTATACAGGTTACAACGGTGAACAACCTCGTTTCTGGAAGTGGTTAGGCTTTCAATTACTCAGCCCTGCTCAACAGAAAATTGCTTTTAAGAACGGTACCGAACGCGCATTTACAGGCTCTAACTTAGATGAGACTCGCCCAGGTAAATTTGTTGACCCCATCACAGGAGCAACGCTATTTAGAACCGATACCAAATTCAAAAGTGGAACGGGCTGGCCTAGTTTCTTTGATCCTATCGAAGGCTCTATTACGCTACATAAAGACACCAAGTTTGGCATAACTCGCACGGAAGTTCGTAGCGCAAGCTCAGGTATTCATTTGGGACACGTCTTTAATGATGGTCCTCCTCCCACACACAAACGTTATTGTATTAATGGCAATGTGTTGAAGTTTGTACCTGATGTGACGGCTAAGTAGGGTCGAATTCATTCGACACGTGTGCATATCGGGCACAACTGGTCGAATAAATTCGACCCTACAAGATTCAGCAGATAAGGTTTGTCATATTTTTATAGCGAAAAGCTGGCCAATTCTAGCCTCAAAAAAACGAGCCATGACTTGTTCAGGGGTTCCTTGTGGTTTTCGCAACGCTTCTAGTTCTCGGACAGTCTAACCAGCTAGCTTTCGTAATACATAACCCGCAGCATAAAACCCAAATGGTGCCGTTACACAGACGGCAGAACCAAAGCCACTGGCACAGTTTAGCCCTGTCGTCACAGCGCCCTTAGGCTTCTCAGCCGACACGCCACCCTCGTCAGTGGGATACAGCAAATGCTCTTCTGAAAAAACACAGGGAATACCAAAGCGCCTACTAGTATTTTCAGGAAAGTGGTAGTCCTGTCTTAGTAATTTACGCACTTTTGCTAATAACGGGTCTTGTTTGGTTTTGGATAAATCAGTAATTTTAATCTTGGATGGATCGGTCATGCCCCCTGCCCCGCCCATGGTTAACAGCTTAATTTTATTACGCCTACAGTAGTGAATAAGAGAAGCTTTAGTACGAAAACTATCTATACAGTCAATTACCCAGTCGTAACCTCTATCCAATAAATCAGCCTGATTTTCAGCACTGATAAAGTCATCCACTTGATGTACTTTACAATCAGGGTTGATAGTTGCGATACGCTCAGCCAGGGCTTGTGCTTTGGCCTTACCTAGCGTGTTATCCGTCGCTTGTAATTGTCGGTTTATATTCGATTCAGCCACATGATCCATATCGATCAAAGTTAGCTCACCTATTGCGCTACGTGCCAAAGCTTCTACCACCCAAGAACCCACACCACCTAAACCAATGACACAAACATGAGACTGTGTGAACTGCTCATAGGCTTTCGCTCCATAAACTTTGGCTACGCCTTGGAAGCGCTTGGCTTTTACGGAGTGTGGCTTTGATAACAACGCATGTTCCTTTTAAAAGTAAGACAGACATACTCTAACATTACGCATAAAGTTGTCACAGCCTAGCGGTAATAATATTTAGTTACTTTTTCATCCTCCAAATAGGTTGCACTTAAACCTAAATTCCTCAGTTAACCGCTTCCAGTATTAAATAAACTACTGATAATATAAAAGTAAGCAGCTTCATCTACCTTCACTAATAGAGTAAAGGCGCTACAGCCTATAGAGCAACCCTGCTGAAGCTTCTAAGTTTCGCTAAAGCTCAACTAAGTCTTCAACTGACTGGCTATGTAAAAAAACTCATTAAGGATCAACCATTAATTCCTTTTTTTACTCGGCTTTAGCGTCCTGCGTCGCCCTAACACCTACATCCCTGTAGGTGTACGCATTCAGCCGAAGAGAATCACTCTATAGGCTGTCTAACTGAAGATTTTAGGTTTTAAAACACCCTATTACTTTTTGCTCAATATTAATACACGGCATAGAGGTATAGCTCCCTCATAACAAAAATGATCTATTTTTAGGCAATAAATAATGAAATATCTATTATTTAACCACTCCTAGTCAACGATATAAAAAATGACAATAAATATAAATGTTATACAAAACAACATTTTATAGATATATCACCCAACAAAATAATCCAGTAAAAAAAATAATTAGGTAAAGTTGCTACTTTAGTCTTATAATTTTTGTTACTAAATTCACAAAAAATAAAATATACTCTTGGAAACAAATAGATACTAGCGCTGATGATTAGCACTAAATCATCACCATCAAGGAGAGAAAGATGAGTAACGTTATAGATACATGGACTTTTGAGCAACATGAGTCCGCAGCACGGGGATATTGCCGTCGATTTAAGTCAGTATTTAGTTCAGCTATTGGTAGCTTAATGACGGATGTTAATGGTGAAGAATATCTCGATTTTCTAGCGGCTTGTGGCTCGCTAAATTATGGACATAACGATGCTGATATGAGCAAAGCGCTGATTGAGCATATTTCATCTAATGGCTTGAGTGCATCTCTGGATTTATTTACACATACTAAAGCTAAGTTCCTTCAGAGTTTCTATCAACTCATCCTTAAACCGCGTCAATTAGATTATCGAATACAATTTACTGGCCCTACAGGGACCAATGCCGTAGAGGCGGCGATGAAACTGGCACGAAAAATTACGGGTCGAAATAATATTATTTCGTTTACTAATGGCTTTCATGGTGTATCGCTTGGTGCTTTATCCGCCACGGGTAATAAATACCACCGCATGGGTGGCAATATGCTGTCAGGTATTACTCATATGCCTTTTGATGGCTATATGGGTGAGCATGTAAATACCGCTGAATATCTGGAAAAGATGCTAAACGATCCTTCCAGTGGTATAGAAGCCCCTGCTGCTATTCTATTAGAAACAGTACAAGGCGAAGGCGGCTTAAATGCAGCTTCAAAAAAGTGGTTACAACGTATTGCTGAGATTGCAAAGCAGCAGGGAAGTTTGTTAATAGTCGATGATATACAAGCAGGTTGCGGTCGTACGGGTACTTTCTTTAGCTTTGAGGAAATGGGCATTAAGCCTGATATCGTGACACTTTCCAAGTCTATTTCTGGTTATGGTTTACCGATGGCAATTGTCTTGATCAAACCACACTATGACCAATGGGAACCTGCTGAGCATAACGGTACTTTTCGTGGAAATACGCATGCTTTTGTGACGGCTCAGGTGGCTTTAGAAAAATATTGGTCGGATGATAGTTTTAGCCAATCTATCAAAGACAAAGCAAATTTTATCACTCAACGATTACAGCAAATTAGCCAATATCTTCCTGATTCAACGCTTAAAGGGCGGGGCATGATGCAAGGTATTAGTGTCAGCTCAGGAGAATTGGCTGATGACATTTGTAACCTCTGTTTCGAGAAAGGCCTTATTTGTGAAACCTCTGGCCCTCATGATGAGGTTATTAAAATTTTTGCACCGTTGAATATTTCTATGGAATTACTTGAAAGGGGCTTGAATATTCTTGAGGAAGCAACCACTGAAGTAGTTAAAAAAACCACTAAAAATGGGCTTTCTCTATGTAGTGAAAAATACAGTACTTTCATTACAAAACCTGTTGAAAACGGTATCGACAGAAGCTTTCCCGATACGTTTTATAACGCTTAGAGCATCACATGAGCGTATCAACATCATCTAATTCTCAAGTGCAGCCTTCTCAATATTCCCAAAGCATTGATGATGAGGATATGATCCTTCATGGTTCGATGTCTGTACAAAATCCCCTGCCTGATAACCTACTCATTTGTCATGAATGGGATAATAGGGTTAGATGGCAAGCGGGTGAGCGTTTACATCACCTGTTTGAACAACGTGTAGATCAATTTGAACGTGAAGCAAACGATGAGCACCTAGCAGTTGATTCAGAAAAGGCTCATTGGAGCTATCGACAGTTAGATCAACGCGCCAATCAGCTAGCGCGTTATTTGCTTTCTCAAGGTGTGGTAGCAGGTGATGTGGTAGGTTTGCTCTTTGATAAGAGTGAGCATAGCTATGTTTCTATGTTGGCAATCCAAAAAATCAATGCTATTTATGTACCGTTTGACCCTGCTTTCCCCCAGGATCGTATTGCTTATATCGTTAAAGATGCTGAAGTAAAATCAATATTAACGCTGTCTCAATACACACCATTAACCCAACAAGCTATCTCTGAAAAAATAGCTTCAAAGCCACAAAACCCTCTTTTAGTCATTCCGCTGGATGATGCTACTACTGCGATTGATCAGCAGGCTGATAGCCGTCTAACTATTGATGAAACAGGCACAGCTGTTAATGAGTTGTGCTATATCATCTATACTTCTGGCTCTACAGGTCGTCCCAAAGGGGTGCCCATCACGCAGGCAAACATCTGTAACTTTATTCGAGTAGCAGCGGAGGTGTATGGCTATCAATCTTCTGATCGCGTATACCAAGGATTAACCATTGCTTTTGACTTTGCGGTTGAGGAAATCTGGGTTCCATTGGTGGTGGGCGCAACGTTAATCCCAAATTGCACAGGCAGTAGCCTGCTCGGACAAGATCTAGCTGACTTTTTAGTGAGCAATAAAGCCACTGCCATGTGCTGTGTGCCTACTTTGCTAGCCACTATTGAAGAGGATATTCCTGATTTACGTTTGCTGATTGTTTCAGGTGAGGCCTGCCCGCAAGATCTTATAACTCGCTGGCATACACCAAGCCGTACTATTCTCAATGCCTACGGCCCTACTGAGACAACCGTTACCGCAACGCTTGCCGTATCACGGCCTAATGAACCCGTTACTATCGGCAAACCTTTGCCCACGTACTCTGTCATTATTCTTGAGCCTGATTCTGAAACGGTTTTGCCCTTCGGTGAAGAAGGCGAAATAGCCGTAGCAGGCGTAGGCGTTGCAGACGGGTATTTGAACCGAGATGAGCAAACTCAAAAAGTCTTTATCAAGGATTTTTTAAACATTAAAAACAATCTGTCTGGGTTAATTTACCGAACAGGTGATCTTGGGCTTATTAATGAAAAGGGTAATATTGAATACCGTGGACGAATAGACTCTCAAGTAAAAATAAGAGGCTACCGTATTGAGCTGGCTGAGATTGAATCTGTTCTTTTATCTATCCCTGAGGTCGCTCAAGCAGCGGTAGATACCTTCGAGCCACAAGCAGGAGCAAAGGAGTTAGTCGCCTATTTCACGTTACATAGCGATACAGATGGCTCACCCAAAAAGCTATCCACCGACGTGCTAACTCATGCGTTGCGTGAAGTGCTTCCTAATTACATGATTCCTGCGTTCTATGAGCATCTACCCAGACTGCCCATGATGGCAAGCGATAAGGTAGATAGAAAAGCACTGCCTGCACCTTCAGGCAAACGCATGAAGTCTACAAACAAAACATATGTAGCTCCTGAAACAGAAATGCAAACCACGCTTTCTCAAGCCCTGTCTGATTTATTAGAAGAAGATAACATTTCTGTAAAGGATGATTTCTTTAACGACTTAGGTACTAGCTCATTGATGATGGCTCGCTATTGCTCCAAGATTCGACAATGCTTACCTCACGCTGATATTTCTATGCGAGATGTCTACACGCATCCGAATATCACTCAACTAGCGGGCTATTTAGATCATCAAACTGATACAGCCAAGCTTCAAACTCAAGAAAATATCTGTCACGAAACAAATAGAATACCTAGCAATTTACAATATTACGCCTGTGGAGCGTTGCAATTTGCTAGTTATCTGGGTTTTCTGTTGCTATCTATCGCACTGTTGTTTCAAGTCGTACCATGGGTAGCTTCAGCCGATGGCGCTGTGCAGCTTTACTTACATCTAAGTACTTTCCTGGCAGGGCTATTTTTCACCTGGACGGGGTTGGCCATTGCCACAAAATGGTTACTCATTGGTAAATGGAAAGCAGAGGCAATCCCTATTTGGGGTATTCGGTATTATCGCTTTTGGCTAGTTAAACTGCTGTTACAAAATAACCCGGTGATGCTCTTTAAAGGCTATCCGCTGTACAACCTTTATTTGAGATTATTGGGTGCGAAAATAGGCCGTAATGTAGTGATCGAATGCCATATCCCCCCACTTTGTAGCGATTTGATTACTATTGGTGATCATACGGTTGTAAGAAATAACACGATTTTGGTGACCTATAAAGCCATTGCCAATACGCTTTACACGGGTGCTATTACCTTGGGTAATCATGTCATTGTCGGTGAAGGTAGCGTTATTGACATGAATACCACCATGGAAGATAGCTCACAGCTAGGACATGCTTCCTGCTTGCGTGAAGGCCAAACCATTCCCAAAGGCAAGCGCTACCATGGTAATCCTGCAGAAGAAACTACCACTGATTTCAGTACGCCTGATGCGCATCATGTTAGCGCACTTAGGCAAGTGGTTTTCTCTCTAGGACAGCTACTCAACCGCTTTATGGGTATCGTGCCACTTAGCCTGATGGGTATTTTCTTTCTGGTTTCACTGGGTGTACCCGAGTCTTCTACTATCACTGCTCGCTGGGTATTGCATATATTAACCCTCGCTACCATCGGCTTTACTGTACTATTTTTCATCGGCTTTATATCCAATACGCTTGTGCCCAGAGCACTTAACAAGCTTTTGAAAGTTGATCAACCTTACGTGCTTTACGGCTTTCATTACGTGGTGGCTAAACAAATACAGCGCTTGGGTCATTCCACTTATTTCACCCTGCTGTTTGGTGATAGCTCTTTCATTGTTCATTATATGAAATGGGTCGGCTATCAATTGCGCCGTGTAATTCAAACGGGCTCTAATTTCGGTTTAGAACATAAGCATGACAACCCGTATTTATGTAGTGTAGGTTCTGGCACAATGATTTCTGATGGCTTCACTATGCTTAATATTCAGGAATCCAGCACCACTTTTAAGCTTTCCCGTACGACAGTGGGCGATGATAGCTTTGTCGGCAATAATGTTTATTATCCATCTGAGGGAAAAACAGGAAATAACTGCCTCATTGCAACCAAAGCCATGGTTCCTGTAGATGGCTCTGTTCGTGAAAACGTGGGCTTACTAGGCTCTCCGAGTTTTGAAATCCCCAGAAATCCGCCTGATAGAGAACTTTCTACGAACGCTATCAAAGAGCAGAAAAAACAACTAACCAGAAAAAACAAACACAACCTGATAACCATGGCATTGTTTCTAGCTAGTGGGTTTCTCTATCTATTTATTAGTCTGTTAGTTACTTATTTTCTCATTCAAACCCAGCATATAAATTTTGCTCTCATACTGAGTAGCACTCTTGGTTTTGGTGTCTTTAGCATTGCTTATTTTATCTTTTGGGAGCGGGCAGTCTATGCTTTTAGAAAAATGACACCCCTTCATGTTTCAATTTATGATCCTTCTTATTGGCAAGTCGAGCGTGTATGGAAGTTTTCTGAGACTCTATTAAGAAGCCTATGGTTAGGTACACCTTTTCGCAGCATTATTCATCGGCTGTTAGGTATCAAAGTAGGCAAGAAACTATTTGACGACGGGCTGTACGTATCCGAAAAAACATTGGTTGAAATTGGCGATTATTGTAACTTCAATATCCATAGCGTTTTGCAGTCACATTCGCTGGAAGATGGCATTTATAAATCAGACAAAATCAAAGTGGGGCACAGGTGCTCTATAGAATGTAACGCGTTTATCCATTATGGAGTGACAATCAATGATGATGTTGTTATCCATGCAGACGCTTTCGTTATGAAAGGTGAAACCCTCTCTGAACATTCAACATGGGGAGGCAACCCTGCGAAAAAGTTAGTGTAGCGAAACAAATTGGATTTATATGGCCAAGGAGGCCAGTATGATAAAAATACTTTTAGCTAGTTTTATAATGCTAAATCTTGGCAACCCTTCGTTTGCATCTGAGATCAAGCAAAGCCTTGATGACGTTTGGCAGAAAATGGATTTGCAGCCAACTCAGGACGCTACACACTTGTCTCACGATGATGACGAGCAAGATATTCTAGAGGTAGAAGGCGTTGTCGTCCTGCGTTCTGACTCATCTTCTATGACATCCTCCCGATACGGTACAGACCCCTATGCACTTGTTGATGTGGATTTCACACCTAATGAGAAGCTAGGGATTTCTCTCGCCTTATTTCAGTCTAAGAACTTCGATCTCGATGAAGCGGCGGTTACATGGCATGTATTACCCGATAATAAACTCAACATCTCAGCAGGTCGACAGTACGTTAGTTTTGGAAGTTTCGATACTGCTATGGTCTCTTCTCCACTAACAGAAATAATGGGAATCACCCGCAGTGATAAGGTATTAAACATAAACACAATGCGTGGCTCGTTTGATACAACGGCCTATATTTTTGATAGCTCATCTTTTGCCGATGACCGTAAAAATAATTCTCTCGATTATGGTCTGAGCTTAGATTATGGCGATGGTGATGACGGTGTGAATACTATCGGTATTTCTTACATCAGTAACTTAGCAAGTTCTGATCAGTTCTCATCAGAAGCCATTGATATTGATATTCCTGGAGTTGCACTACACAGCTCTATCGCATTTGGTTCGTCTATTGATTTAATCCTAGAACATATACGCACCACAAAATCATTGAAAAACGGAGATCTTGATGGAGAAATTACTCAACGAGCGCGTCCTTCTGTTTCTCAAGTTGAAATTAATATTGATCTAAAACGTTCACGCCTCTTAGCGTTAGCATGGAATAAAACTAGTGGCACTGAAGAGCTAATAGAAGATAATATTCGTAAATATGTTGGTGTTACCTATAGCCAATCACTGTACAAAGCCTTAACGGGTGCCATCGAACTTGCCAGATATACCCATTCAAATGATGAGAGTAACAACTCTGTTAACCTTCAAGTCATCTATTCATTTTAATCACGATTAAAATACTAAGAATAAGCCAGTGCAAGCGTAGCCGTATGCTGATCATCTATTTCTAGTTCTATGATTTTAGCCTTCTCAAGGCTTTCTGTATTTATCTTAGATTGCAGATTAATGATGTTTTCCCCATTAAGTACTTGATCAACACAAAACGAGCGGGGATCCATTGAAAAACCAGTACCCAACATCTTGAGTACCGATTCCTTAATCGTCCAGATTCGGTAGAACATTTTATTCCTTAATATCTGATCACAGCTCTCAAGACATTCATACTCCCGTCTACAGAAAACAGTTTCTGCAATTGCTAGAGGATCAATATGCTTATCATCTCGCTCTATATCAATTCCAATTGGAGTATTTTCAGCTAGTGCATATAACGTTATATCACTACAGTGGGAAACAGAGAAACGTAGACTAGTCGTTGGATAACTAATTACTGGACGCCCTGTCTTTGTATAAGAAAACTTGATGATACTTGGCGAACATCCAAGCTTTTTACCCAGCAACTGCCGTAGCATAGAGCGAGTGACGACAAACTGATGACGGTTTTCTTCGTGTTTAAACTGAGTTAATCGGCGTTGTTCATCATCAGAAAGCAACTTGATATGATCATCCGTACTAGCAGAAAGACTAGTATTAAATAACCATATATCGAGCTTCTTATCCTTAAACGTATCAACAGCATTGGGAGTCGTGAGCTTTCTTATTCTCGACCACATAAGTACGCCTTCATTTTAATTCCCTAAGGATTCATGCTAGGAATTATAGATCAATCATTCATTTAATTTGTATGAATGTGAATCTCATAGTGAAAAAAAATAACTTCTAAATAGCTAAAATTATTCACTATATCAACATGTACAACTAACAATCACCACTATTTATATTTTTTATATGAACTTTATAATTAATTTGATGACTAAGTCTTAACATAACCAGTAAACATTTTGAAAACAAACCAGTGGGTCACAACGTAGATAGGTATAAGTCGGGCTTTTTCTTACTACCTAGATACTACGTATAACAAAATATATAATGTGGGATTATTCGCCACCAACACCTTATTTGTTGGTGGCTTTTTTTTTGGGTGTTCATATCACACGCCCTGTATACAAAGACATCTATCAACCCTCTTCGACTGACTGGCTATGTGAAAAAATCATTAAGGATCAAGATACTGCAAAACAGAGCAGACACAAAAAAGGGATGCTAAAAACATCCCTTTTTCTAATGTCTTAATAAATTAATCTATTAAGAGATTTTCTGATCCAACTCACCAGATGCATAACGCTGTGACATTTCATCAAGAGAGTGAATCTTACCAATCTTGCTAGCCATACCCGCAGAGTTAAATGCTTCATAACGCGCCTGACAAATATCTTTCATTGCATTAGTAGCTTCTTTTAAGAACTTACGTGGGTCAAAGTTAGATGGGTTCTCTTGTAAGTGCTTACGAACAGAGCCAGTAGATGCCATACGTAAATCCGTATCGATATTAACTTTGGTAACACCGCTCTTAAGACCTTCAACGATTTCTGCAACAGGTACACCGTAAGTCTGTCCCATATCACCACCGTAATTATTGATGATTTCTAACCATTCTTGTGGCACTGATGATGAACCGTGCATAACAAGGTGAGTATTAGGAAGACGCTCATGGATTTCTTTAATACGGTCAATACGCAAGATTTCACCTGTAGGCTCTTGAGTAAATTTATAAGCACCATGTGAAGTACCGATAGCAATTGCTAGTGCATCAACGTTAGTTGCTTTAACAAAGTCAGCCGCTTCTTCAACAGAAGTTAGAAGCATGTCTAGGTCTAATTTACCTTCTGCTCCGTGTCCGTCTTCTTCGCCCATCTCACCAGTTTCTAGTGAACCTAAACAACCTAGCTCGCCTTCAACCGATACACCACCAGCGTGAGCCATTTTCACAACTTCAGCGGTAACGCCTGCGTTGTATTCAAATGATGCTGGAGTCTTACAATCTGCTTCTAATGAACCATCCATCATGACTGATGTGAAACCAGACTGGATTGAACGCAAACATACTGCTGGCTCAGATCCGTGATCCTGGTGCATAACAACAGGAATATGTGGGTACATTTCAGTTGCCGCAATAATTAGGTGACGTAGGAAAGGCTCGCCCGCGTAACCACGTGCGCCTGCAGAACCCTGCATGATAACAGGAGAATCAACAGCATCAGCAGCTTCCATGATGGCGTGAACCTGCTCCATGTTGTTTACGTTAAATGCTGGCAATCCATAACCATTTTCTGCTGCGTGATCTAGCAGCTGTCTCATTGAAATTAGGGCCATGTGGTCCTCCTTTGTAACTATTAAAAGTAAATAAAAATTGAGTTGATTATAACCATTAGTCGACGTTATGTTCACCAACACGAATGATTTTCAGCATATTGGTTCCACCGCCTGCTCCTGCTATGTCACCCTTGGTAACAATAACCAGATCGCGGTTTTTAACGATGCCTTCTTCAATCATGTGTTCTACGCAAATGCGATTGGCTTCTTTCAAGTCAGTTAATGATTTTTTCTTGATTTTAACGGGATAAACACCGCGATAAATACTAACACGTCTACACGTTCTGCGATGAGTAGTCAGAGCATATATAGGGATACCTGAACTAATTCTAGACATCCAACGAGCAGTTGCCCCTGATTCGGTCAATGCCGCTACCGCTTTTACACGCATTTGGTTAGCGATATACATCGACCCCATGGCAATGGCTTCATCTTCACGTAAGAACTCTTCACCTATACGATGCGTTGATTCAGTGGCTTGTTTACTAAGCTCAGCTTCTGCACAAATCTCAGCCATTGCTTTGACTACTTTAGCAGGATGCTGCCCCGCTGCGGTCTCACCCGATAACATAACTGCATCGGTACCATCCATGACAGCATTGGCTACATCAAAGACTTCTGCACGCGTTGGGATCGGGTTGTCAATCATGCTTTCCATCATTTGTGTTGCAGTGATGACCGCTTTATCCAGTTCACGTGATCGCTTTATCAACATTTTTTGCATTTGAGGTAAGTTCGCGTCACCAATCTCAACACCCAAATCACCACGAGCCACCATGATGACATCAGAAGCTCTGATCAAATCATCAAGTACAGGCTGTATAACAGACTCTGCACGCTCTACTTTTGCAACAATCGCAGCACTACCACCTGCATCCGCTAGTAGCTTTCGAGCATAATCTAAGTCACCTGCATTTCGTGGAAACGAGACGGCCAGAAAGTCAACTTGCATTTCAGCTGCTAGTTTAATATCTTTTTTGTCTTTCTCCGTTAATGCTTCAGCGGATAAACCACCACCACGACGATTAATACCTTTATTATCTGAGAGCTCCCAGCTATTAATAACCGTAGTAAAGACTTTACCATCTTCAACTTTATTAACAGCTAAAACTAACCGACCATCATCCAGCCAAAGTTCATCACCTTCGTTAACATCTTCAGCTAGTTTCTTATAGGCAACACCCACCTGGTTTTGATCACCTTCATCACGACCTAGGTTCACATCTAGGATGAAGGTATCACCCATATTGAGGAATATTTTTCCATCTTTAAATCGTTCGATGCGAATCTTTGGACCTTGTAAGTCACCCAGTATTGCAACCGTACGCTTATGCTTTTTGGCAAATTTATGGATTAGCCGAGCACGTTCTTTATGATCTTCGGGGGAACCATGTGAAAAGTTCATTCGTACAACGTCTACACCCGCAATAACCAATTCTTCAATTGACTCAGGTGTGGTCGTGGAAGGACCCAAAGTTGCTACTATTTTTGTTCTTCTCATACAACCTTTGTATTTTCTGATAGAAGAAGCTCCACAGCGAATTTGTAAATTCGCCGTGGAGTACTTTTTATAATTATAGAGACCTTTGCATGAAAGGATGGCGAGAGAAAAATGAGCGTAATTTTCTCTATTTTTGCTAAAAAAGAGGGTAATAGCCGAGCTATTAGCCGAATTTTTAGCAGAAAGAGAGGAAATTCAAGCCATTTTTATCCGTCATATCTTTCGTGCAAAGGTCTCTTATACAATTTATGACATGCTCAGTTCAACTGGGCATGTATCATATTAATGGATTAAAAAGCTATCGCTTATACATCGGAAACGAGCTTCGACCCGTTAAGCCGAGAGTGAAACTCAGTTTCAAACATATGCCGATACTTATGGGACTATTAATATAATTAAAAAAGTAATTATCCTTTTGCGCGTGCTTCAAGCATAGCAACTACAGGTAACTCTTTGCCTTCTAAAAACTCAAGGAATGAACCACCACCAGTAGAGATATAAGAAACTTTATCTGCAATATCATACTTATCAACAGCGGCTAGTGTGTCTCCACCTCCAGCAACCGAGAATGCATCTGATTCTGCAATGGCTAGTGATATTTCTTTTGTGCCATTACCGAACTGATCAAACTCGAATACGCCAACAGGGCCATTCCAAACAATCGTTCCTGCATTTTTAATCACTTCACATAGTTCTGCAACTGACTTAGGACCAATATCAAAAATCATGTCATCATCAGAAACATCGGTAACATCCATAGTTGTTGCTTCAGCTGTCTCGGAAAATTCTTTACCACAAACAACGTCTGTTGGTACTGGAATATCACCGCCGTTAGCTTGTGCCGCTGCTTTTAATTCTTTTGCTGTTTCTACTAAATCTTCTTCGTATAAAGACTTACCAACATTATGACCTTCTGCCGCAATAAAGGTGTTAGCAATACCGCCACCTACGATTAACTGATCAACCACTTTTGAAAGTGAATCAAGCACGGTGAGTTTTGTAGAAACTTTAGCTCCACCCACTAGCGCAACCATTGGACGAGCTGGGTTATCAAGTGCTTTACCCAATGCTTCTAATTCACCCGCAAGTAATGGGCCTGCTGCAGCGGTAGGTGCAAATTGACCTGCGCCGTGTGTTGAAGCTTGAGCACGATGCGCTGTACCAAATGCATCCATGACATAAACATCACATAGTGCAGCGTACTGCTTTGATAGCGCTTCGTCGTTAGCTTTTTCGCCTTCATTGAAACGTACGTTTTCTAGCAATACCACATCACCATTATTTAACTCTGGCGAGTTATCAAGATAATCCGTAATTAGTTTTACCTCTTTACCTAGTAGTCCACCTAGATGTGAAGCTACTGGAGCTAGTGAAAACTGTTCTTCTGGAGATCCTTCTGTCGGACGACCCAAATGAGACATGATCATCACCTGTGCGCCTGCTGCAACTAATGTTTCAATGGAAGGCATTGAAGCACGAATACGCTTATCTGAGCTTACTTTGCCATCTTTGATAGGTACGTTTAAGTCTTGGCGAATAAGAACACGCTTACCAGCGAGATCGAGATCGGTCATCTTGATTACAGACATGGATGGAACTCCTTAATATTTTAGATTCATTAAATGAAAGTACTGATGGATACAGGAGGTATTAGCAGTAGTTTTATTGAATAAATCTTTGGGTTGTGAGTAGTTAAATTGTTAAGTATTTTCTGAGTCGTATTTCTTTCAAATGGATGAAAAGTAGAATGGGGGTGAATGACTAGCAAGGTGCCAGATATTCAACCCCACCCCAGCCCTCCCCTTGAAAAAGGGAGGGAGTATTCGTGCTAGCTCTGATCCAATTAAGTAAACTAACTGGCTCAGATCTCTTCTAGCTGTTGCTAAAAGATAAGCTATGCTTGTTAAGCTGCTACGTGCTCAACTAGACGAAGCATGTTACACGTATAGCCATACTCGTTGTCGTACCAAGATACTACTTTAACGAATGTGTCATCTAGTGCAATACCTGCGCCTGCATCAAAGATTGAAGATGCGCTGATACCACGGAAGTCAGAAGATACAACCTTCTCATCTGTGTACTGAAGCGTACCTTTAAGGCCGCCTTCAGAAGCATCTTTGATAGCTGAACAAATTTCTTCATAAGTTGCTGGCTTATCTAGCTCACACGTTAGGTCAACTACTGATACGTCAACTGAAGGAATACGGAAAGCCATTCCTGTTAGTTTGCCGTTAAGCTCTGGAAGTACTACACCAACCGCTTTAGCTGCACCTGTTGATGATGGGATGATGTTCTCAAATACAGAACGTCCACCACGCCAGTCTTTCATTGAAGGACCGTCAACTGTCTTCTGTGTAGCTGTTGATGCATGTACAGTAGTCATAAGACCACGCTTTAAGCCCCAGTTATCATTGATAACTTTAGCAATTGGCGCTAAACAGTTAGTAGTACAAGAAGCGGCAGATACAATATCTTGACCGTCATAATCGTTGTGGTTTACACCATAAACGAACATGGGGCCACCATCTTTACAAGGAGCTGATTGAACTACTTTCTTAGCCCCTGCTGTGATGTGTGCTTGACAGCTTTCTTGAGTTAAGAAGAAACCAGTACAATCAATAACAAGCTCTGCACCTACTTCGTCCCATTTAAGATCCGCAGGATCACGCTCAGCAGTGATACGAATTTTGTTGCCGTCAACAGTGAAAGAAGTGTCATCTACGTCAGATATTTCACCGTCGAAACGTCCGTGAGCCGTATCGTACTTAAGCATGTATGCTAAATAATCATTCTCAAGCAGGTCATTGATACCTACTACTTCTAATGAAGGGAAATCTTTTTTGATGGCACGAAAAACCATACGTCCAATACGCCCAAAACCGTTAATTCCAACTTTTGTTGTCATTGTATGTCTCCTAAGTTAATAATAATTTTATCGAATGTTTTTGACTGCTTAGACTGCTCTTAATGCGCGTCAGTTCAAGGCGGAAAATATGAGCTTACCAATGTAAGTGATTATTTTACCAACGAAGAAATGACGTGCAGTAAGGGTGAGCTAAGTAGTTAAAATTATGCTACTTCGTTGATAGCCGCTGCTACTGCGTCTGTAGTAATACCGAAGTATTCAAACAGCTCTGGCGCTGGCGCTGACTCACCGAAGGTGCTCATACCAATCACTTTGCCGTTCATACCTACGTATTTCCACCAGCCATCCATGATCGCTGCTTCAACTGCCACACGTGCAGTCACTGCTGCTGGAAGTACTGACTCTTTGTAAGCATCGTCTTGCTGTTCAAACACTTCAACAGAAGGCATTGAAACAACACGAACTTTCTTGTCAGAAGCTTCAGCTGCTTCCATCGCAAGAGACACTTCAGAACCCGTAGCCATAACGATAACGTCTGGTGTTCCGTCTGTATCTTTAAGGATATAACCCCCTTTTTCGATATTAGCGATCTGCTCAGCATCACGCTTCTGGAAAGGTAGGTTCTGGCGAGAGAATACCAACGTAGAAGGACGTGTATCATTTTTGATAGCATCTTTCCATGCAACAGCTGTTTCTACCGTATCACAAGGTCTCCAAAGCGCCATATTAGGAATCATACGCAATGTTGGGATTTGCTCAACACACTGGTGAGTCGGGCCATCTTCACCCAAACCGATTGAATCGTGCGTGTAAACGAAGATAGTACGAATCTTCATCAATGCAGCCATGCGTAGCGCGTTACGTGCGTACTCAGAGAACATTAGGAAAGTCGCACCGTAAGGCATTAAACCACCGTGAAGTGTTACGCCATTCATGATGGCTGACATACCAAACTCACGAACACCGTAAGAAATGTAGTTGCCTGCAAAGTTCATATCAGCAGAACCGTGATCGTCATTGATACGAACTGACTTATCGTTGAAGGTATTGTTTGATGGTGAAAGGTCAGCCGAACCGCCTAAGAACTCAGGAAGCATAGGAGCAAAACCGTTTAGAGCACCTTTAGAGGCAACACGTGTTGCAGGAGACTCTTCTTTAGCATTAACTTCTGCGATAAATTTGTTAGCTTGCTCTTCGAAATCTGCAGGAAGATCACCCGCCATACGACGAGTAAACTCAGCAGCTTCTTCTGGGAAAGCTGCGGTATAAGCTGCGAACTTTTCATTCCAGGCCGCTTCTTTTGCTTGACCTGCTTCTTTAGCATCCCAACCAGCGTAAATATCATCAGGTATTTCAAACGGAGCGTGATCCCAACCCATGTTTTTACGTGCATCAGCAAGAGCTGTCTCGCCTAGTGCTTCACCGTGGATGTTGTGCCCGCCTTCTTTCTTCTCGCCAGCTGTACCGATGCCTTTACCAATGATTGTTTTACAGCAGATCAATGAAGGCTTATCAGAAGCGATTGCTGCTTCAGTAGCTGCTTTAATAGCATCCGCATCGTGACCGTCGACAGATTGTACGTGCCAGTTAGAAGCTTCAAAACGCTTTGGTGTATCATCAGCAAACCAACCATCAACGTTGCCGTCGATAGAGATGTTGTTGTCGTCGTAGAAACAGATTAGTTTGCTAAGACCAAAAGAACCCGCAAGAGAAATCGCTTCTTGAGAGATACCTTCCATTAAACAACCATCGCCCAAGAACACATAAGTTTTGTGGTCTACGATTTCGTGGCCATCTTTATTAAACTGTGCTGCCATTACTTTTTCAGCTAGTGCAAAACCTACTGCATTAGTAATACCCTGACCTAGTGGGCCAGTAGTAGTTTCGATACCAGGTGCATAACCGTACTCAGGGTGACCTGGAGTCTTTGAATGTAGTTTACGGAAGCTTTTAAGATCATCAGTAGTAAGATCGTAACCCGTTAAATGAAGTACCGAGTAAGGTAGCATTGAACCATGTCCGTTTGACATGATGAAACGATCGCGATCAGCCCAATTTGGATTCGTTGGGTTGTGATTCATAAAATCGTTATATAGAACCTCGGCGATATCCGCCATGCCCATAGGCGCCCCTGGGTGACCAGAGTTAGGAATTTGTACAGCATCCATGGTAAGTGCACGGATAGCATTGGCCAGTTCGTTGCGTGATGGCATTTATTTGTCTCCTATGATTTTGAACAGTATTTACTGACCTTAGATAATAACTACTCGATGAACGCGATGAACATGCTATAGCTAAGAGGCCAGAACTGAAGAATGTAAAACATCTATAAACTCTGTAGATTATTAATTCACAAAGAACTTATAGAAATTTTACATCACGTTTCAGTCTGTTTTTTCTGTATCTGTTTAGCATTCGACTTTAGCCCTAAAACTAGCCCGAAAACTGTGACTATCCACAAAAGTCGTTCAGCTTATATGAAATCGCCTTTATTGGGTAGCGGTAATTTGCAAAACGGAAGCTGAACCGAAACATAACACTGTGTAATTGATGCTCAGTAACAGAACCTCAAAAAAGCGGCTAAAGTTATCTTAATTTAAAAAAGGGACTGGTTTTTATTTCCACTTTGCTGTAAATTGCCACACCACTTTTTAGCTAAATCACTACTTATTTAATTTTAAATTGATTTGGCGATCATTATATCGGAGGTTCTGAGGAGCGTTGCGATCACATTGGCTTATGTGACCAGGCTCAGAATTATTCAATCCGAAGCAACGGCGCTCAGTCATATTTCTTAAGGAGAAATTTAATGGCTGAGAGTCATCTCTTTACATCTGAATCTGTATCTGCTGGTCATCCCGACAAAATGGCAGATCAAATCTCTGACGGCATCCTCGATGCTATCCTCGAACAAGACACTGAAGCACGTGTAGCCTGTGAGACTATGGTTAAAACGGGTATGGTTGTGTTGGCTGGTGAAGTTACTACTAGCGCAGTTATCGATTATGAAGGCATCGTTCGTGATGTCGTTAATGACATTGGTTACAATTCATCTGATATCGGTTTTGATGGTTCATCTTGCGCAGTACTTAACGCGCTAGGTCAACAATCACCTGATATCGCCATGGGCGTTGATCGTGCTGATAAAGAGTCACAAGGCGCTGGAGACCAGGGCTTAATGTTTGGTTATGCAAGCAACGAAACTGATGTTTTAATGCCTGCACCTATTACCTATTCTCATCGTTTGGTCGCTAAGCAAGCTGAGCTTATGAAATCTGGCAAGCTGGATTTCTTACGCCCTGATGCAAAAAGTCAGGTTACTTTCCGCTATGAAAATAACAAGCCTGTTGCGATTGATGCGGTAGTGCTTTCTACACAACACAATCCTGATATTGCCTTACCTGATCTTCAAGCAGCTATTTTGGAAGAGGTGATTAAACCTGTACTTCCTGCTGAATGGCTTAATGCCGATACCAAGTATCACATCAATCCAACGGGAAACTTCGTTATCGGTGGCCCTGTAGGCGATTGTGGTTTAACAGGCCGTAAGATTATCGTTGATACCTACGGTGGTATGGCACGCCACGGTGGTGGTGCATTCTCTGGTAAAGACCCTTCAAAGGTTGACCGTTCTGCGGCTTACGCTGGGCGCTATGTAGCTAAGAATATTGTTGCTGCTGGTCTGGCTGATCGTTGTGAGATCCAAATCTCTTATGCGATTGGTGTAGCTGAACCCACCTCTATCTCTATTGACACGTTTGGAACAGGCAAAGTTGATGATTCTAAAATCGAAGCTTTGGTTCGTGAGCACTTTGACTTACGTCCTTATGGCATCGTAACCATGCTTGACCTACTTCAACCTATCTATCGCAACACAGCGGCTTACGGTCACTTTGGACGTGATGATCTTGATCTTCCTTGGGAAAAGACAGATAAGGCGGATGCATTGAAGGCTTCTGTATAAAAAACACATGCATCTTGTTCCCTCCCCTTAGCAAGGGGAGGGTTAGGGTGGGGATAGATTGTTGAATCTTGCAAGATTCAACCCATTTACACCCCCACCCCAGCCCTCCCCCTTTAAGGGGGAGGGAGCTATATGCTAAAGCATATTTTATGGTGGTATATATAACCCACCTACTTAAAATTTTAGGAATAAACAAATGACAAACAACACTGACTACATCGTAGCCGACATCACGCTAGCGGATTGGGGACGTAAAGAACTCAACATCGCTGAAAATGAAATGCCTGGTCTTATGGCACTACGTGCTAAGCACGCCGATGACAAACCTTTAACAGGCGCACGTATCGCTGGTTCCTTACACATGACTATCCAAACCGCTGTTTTAATCGAAACATTAACTGCGTTAGGTGCAGAAGTACGTTGGGCATCATGTAATATCTTCTCTACTCAAGATCACGCAGCAGCGGCAATCGCAGCATCTGGCGTTCCTGTTTTCGCTACAAAAGGTGAGACTTTAGATGAGTACTGGGATTACGCTCATAAAATCTTTGATTGGCATGACGGCGGCACACCTAACATGATCCTTGATGATGGTGGCGACGCTACTATGCTTATCGAATTAGGTACTAAAGCAGAGTCGGATATTTCTGTTCTAGATAACCCAGAGAGCGAAGAAGAAGTAGCACTATACAAATCAATCAAAGCAAAGCTTGAGACTGATCCAACCTGGTACTCAAATATCCGTCCAAACATCAAGGGTGTAACGGAAGAGACTACAACAGGCGTTCATCGTTTATATGAAATGGCTAAAGAAGGTTCTTTAATCTACCCAGCTATTAACGTAAACGATTCTGTTACTAAATCTAAATTCGATAATCTTTATGGCTGTCGTGAATCACTAGTTGACGGTATTAAACGTGCAACTGACGTGATGATTGCAGGTAAAATCGCAGTAGTACTTGGCTACGGTGACGTAGGAAAAGGTTGTGCGCAATCGCTGCGTGGATTAGGTGCAACCGTCTGGATTACTGAAATTGATCCTATCTGTGCACTACAAGCGTCCATGGAAGGCTATCGCGTTGTCACAATGGATGATGTTGCTAGCCAAGCTGACATCTTCGTAACAGCCACGGGCAACTTCCACGTTATTACTGAAGAACACATGCTACAGATGAAGCATGAAACTATCGTGTGTAATATCGGTCACTTCGATAACGAAATCGACGTTGCAGGTATGGAAAAGTACGAGTGGGAAGAAGTGAAACCACAGGTTGATCACATTAAACTTCCAAGCGGTAACAGCATCTTGTTACTAGCTCAAGGTCGTTTAGTTAACTTGGGTTGTGCAACAGGCCACCCTAGCTTCGTCATGTCTAACTCGTTCACTAACCAAGTATTAGCACAGATCGAATTATTCGTTGATGGCGACAAGTATGAAAACCAGGTTTACATGCTTCCTAAATCACTAGACGAAGAAGTAGCACGTTTACACCTTGAAAAGATCGGTGCGAACCTGACTGAGCTTACGGACTATCAAGCTAACTATATTAGTGTTGATAAGAATGGCCCTTACAAGGTTGAGCATTACCGTTACTAATTAGTATTAATGGTTTCATATGTATTGGCACATACTCATGGAACCGAGACTTCAGTCTCGGCTTAACGGGGCTGAAGCCCCGTCTCCAGATGTATGTCATTACTTTTGAAACCATTAATAGTCGTCTTTCAGTCCTATCTGGAATGAAACTAACGTCGTACTAAGCTAGCTTCCACCTTTCATAAGCATAAGGTTGAAGCTAGTGACCTGCTATTCTCATCCAAATTGAGAATAGCTAAGCAAATTACTTCATTGGGTACTGTTGAGGTAGTTTGCTTAGCTACATGGAACCATCATCATGAAAAAAACACCACTAAGTTTTGAGTTCTTTCCACCCAAGACAGACAAAGGTGCAGAAAACCTTCGTACGGTTCGTAACGAACTAGCCACTTTAAACCCTGAATACTTTTCAGTAACCTACGGTGCTGGCGGTTCAACACAGGACTGCACGCTCAAAACTGTTATTGAGATACAGCAAGAATCTGGCATCGAATCTGCCCCGCACTTGTCATGTGTAGGCTCTAGCCAACAACAAATTCGAGACATCCTAGCCACCTTCAAAGCAAACGATATTAAGCGCATCGTTGCATTACGTGGCGATTTACCCTCAGGCATGCAAGACATCGGTGAATTTCAATACGCCAACGAGCTAGTTAGCTTTATTCGCGAAGAAACAGGTGATTACTTTCACATCGAAGTAGCCGCCTACCCAGAAATGCACCCACAGGCACTTAATTTTGAAGCGGATTTAAATAACTTTGCCAAAAAGATTAAAGCAGGAAGTAACAGTGCTATCACCCAATATTTTTACAACATTGACGGTTATTTCCGCTTTGTAGATAGCTGTGAAAAGCTAGGCTTAGATACTCCGATTGTGCCTGGCATTATGCCCATAACCAACTTCACTCAACTTGCCCGTTTCTCTGATGCGACGGGTGCAGAAATCCCCCGTTGGTTACGCAAGCGCCTTGAAGGCTACGGTGATGACTTAGAGTCCATTGAAAAACTAGGCACCGATTTTGTCTCAGAAATGAGTGCTAAATTACTAGAGCAAGGTGTGCCAGGACTGCATTTCTACTCCATGAACCGTGTTGAGCCTAGTAAAACAATCTGGGAAAACATTACTGGCAGTTAACTTTTTAGCTTATATATTCTCCTCTTTTCAAGAGGAGCACAATATCAATATAAAATACCCCTAAGCAGTTTCTACCTCCACTACTGTGTCCGCATTTTTCAAACCCAGACGCACTTTCTTCCGTTCCATCATTTTTTCCTTCCAGCGACCAAACACCCTCTGAAACTCATCCATATCAATGGGCTTACTCAAATAATCATCCATTCCTGCTTCCTTGCACTTCACATCATCATCTTTCATAGCATTTGCAGTAAAAGCAATAATCGGTATACCTTTACTGTGATGTGAATGGCTCAGGCTACGAATTTTAGTACTGGCTTCGTAGCCATCCATGATGGGCATTTGACAGTCCATAAACACCACATCAAAACGTTCCTTCTCAACATATTGCAAAGCTTGCTTACCATTTTCAGCAACTGTCACCTCGCACCCCAGTTTTCCAAGAATAGCAACAGCCACCATCTGGTTAACACGATTATCTTCAGCAAGCAGTACTCGAAAACCTTCGGCACCTTGCTGCAAAGCAGGCATTCTAGCCTCTTTTGACTCGATTTTTTTATCCATTAAGGAATGGTTCTCTAGCTTTTCTTCACTATGAATAGTATTCAGAAGAACTTTAATCATCGTATGCTTAATGGGCTTAGTCATAAGATGAATATGCTTTCCTAAATCTAACCCCTCAAGCTTTCGCAACTGAGTCGAACTTGCATAAAGCACTAAAGCCTTAGATGTTCTGCTACGGATCAGACTCACTATTTCCTGAAAGTGCGCAGACTTTGACTGATCGATATAGAGACTATCCGCATCCATTACCAACAACTGAAAAGAGACCTGTTCCAACCTTTCCATAAAATGATTCAGGTTAGTAACAATAACGGGGGTCATCTTCCAACGTTGCATTTGTTTTTTATAATACACATTCAACAACGGCGATGTATTTAGCATCAAAACATCCACTGGGGCTTCGATATAAGACCTTGTACTTTTCTTCGATGGTCCTATTTCCACTGTAAACCAAAAGGTAGAACCCGCACCTTCTTCACTCCTTACACCTATTTCACCACCCATTAATTCGGTGAGCTGTTTGCAGATAGCCAATCCTAATCCAGTACCTCCATGTTCCCTGGAGCATGATCCATCAACTTGTGAGAACATATCGAACAGTGTTTTTTGATCGTTCTCAGCAATCCCTCTACCTGTATCAATAATGGCAAAGTGCATATGGGTTTCATCTGCCATGCTCACCTGTAAAACCACATGTCCCTGATCGGTGAATTTTAGTGCATTATTGAGGAGGTTAATTAATATCTGACGTAAACGACCTGCATCACCGTTAATCTCCAAAGGCACTTTTTCATCAATAAAAAAAGCAATATCAAGGTACTTTCTCTCCGCTTCTTTTGAAATAAGGTCAATACAAGCTTCAATCATGTGTAACAAATTAAACGGATGCTTTTTAATACTTAACTTACCCGCCTCAATCTTGGAGAAATCGAGGATATCGTTAATAATAACCAATAGAGAATCGGCACTTTCTTTTACGGTTCGCGCCAATTCGCGCTGTTCATTATCCAACTTTGAGAGCAGTAGCATTTCGGTCATACCAATAACCCCGTTCATGGGAGTGCGTATTTCGTGACTCATGTTGGCAAGAAATTCACTTTTGAGCTCTGCTGATTCAATAGCTGCCTTATGCACAGCAGCCTTTGCTTCTTCGGCTTTCTTACGATCGGTAATATCACGTATCGTGCCTGTAAATATAATTTTATTATCAACCCGAGCATCGTTCACGAAGAGTTCTATAGGAAATTTCTCACCATTTTTACGTATAGCAAAAAACTCCCTGTTTTGACCCATCACGCTACCAGTGGTACCACTGAGATAGTGCTGAATATAGCTATCATGATGAGTCTTGTGAGAACCTGTCATTAACAAGCTTACATTTTCACCCAATATTTCTTGCTGCCTATAACCAAACATGCTTTCAATAACATTGTTACATTCGGTAATAATGCCCGATTTATCGATAACAATAATAACCTCTTGTACCGAGTTAACAATGGCTCGCATTTTGACATCACTGGTTAGAAGATCATGAGATACTTTTTTACGATGGCTGATTTCTTCTGTCAGCTTCTTATTGGTTTTTTCAGAAGCAAGATAAGAGTTATAGGCAATTTTTATCGAACCACTCAATTTGCGAAGAATAAAAAAGACCAATAACACCATTGACAGAATAAGAACCAACATCATCAAAAATGACTTTTTAAGCATTCCCAAAGATTCAAACTCAAACCCCGACATGGGTCGAATAACCTCCAGCACACCACGCACATCACCCACTTGCCAGTCTGTTTTTGGAGTACCTGGGTACGAGTTGTGACAACCCGTACAACTCGCATTCATGACATCAGCCCGTGCATAACGCAAGACAGGTTCACCATCCAGATCTTCAAAAGACCAGACGGGTTTATCTGGGTTTTCCTGAAGTTGTTCTAAGGCTTTTTTCTCAAAAGAATCCAGCGTTTCATTGCGCCAGGGAAAAGGAAAATCACTGTATAGTTTCACTACAAAATTTGAATCTTCAGAAGAAAGGGTTTTGCCAAAGTCCTTGGCAAAGGTAGCTGGAAGCGGCAACATTCCTTCTTTATCAATATAGTCATGGGTTATCGTCATCCCGTGCTTTTTCGCCACAGGAACAACCACCTTGCTGTAAAAATTACGAAATTGGGCAACCGATGACGCAAAGTGTTCTACATCAATAATGGCCGCCTTTTTGTTAATATCATTGGTTTCATTATGTGTGTACCAGAGTACAACTGAGCTACCAAGGATCAATACAAAGGCAAAGAAAAAGACAATTGAATAACGATAAAAAACATCGGTTTTAGAAAAACTTTTTGGCAGATTGTTGATGGTCTCATTATTGGGTATTTTGCCAGGTGCAACGGTATCTGCCACTTTTCCTGACGCTATTTCTAGCATTGCATTCTTATTCATTATTTTTTCCAGCACTATTTTTTATTATCCGTGATCGACCTGTAAACTGTCCATAGAATGACTTCTAAAATACTGCATCAAGCCTTCTGTGGATGCATCATGTGAAGAGGTAGGTGTTGATTGGAGCAGGTCATCAAAGATACTTGATGCAAGTTGCTTACCCAGCTCCACTCCCCACTGATCAAATGAGTTGAGGCTCCATATCACCCCTTGTACAAAGACTTTGTGCTCATATAAAGCAACCAACATTCCTAGGGTGTAAGGCGTAATATTGTTAAATAGCAACATATTAGATGGCACATTCCCTTTAAACACACGGTAAGGTGCTATCTTTCTATCGTGATCTGTTTGCACCTCAGCAAGTACTTCAGCTTCATTTTTCCCACACATCAACGCCTCAGCCTGAGCAATCATATTGGAGAACAAGCGTTGCTGATGCCCTCGTATGGCAAAGGCACTATTTACACTACCTATAAAATCAATGGGAATAAGTGTGTTACTTTGATGCAGAAGCTGAAAGAAGGCATGTTGACCATTATTTCCCGTAGCACCCCATACAATCGCCCCCGTTGCATAATCAATATTTTCACCATATCGATTAACAGATTTACCATTGCTTTCCATGCCTAACTGTTGAAGAAAATCAGGTAGTAATCTTAAACCATGTTCGTAAGGAAGCACCGCCAAGGACTCTGCACCCAAAAAGTTACGATTCCAAATACCTGTTAATGCCATCAAGACAGGTATATTTTGTTCTAGCGGAGCCTGTTTGAAATGCATGTCAGTGGCATAAGCACCTTCTCGCAGTGCATTAAAATGCACCATACCAAGACCTAGTGCCAGCGGTAAGCCAATCGCTGACCATAGGGAATAACGCCCTCCTACCCAGTCCCAAAACTCAAACATATTATCAGGGTCAATACCGAACGTTACAACACTCTCAGCATTGGTTGAGATAGCCACAAAATGATGTGCTATTGCAGACTCATCATTCATATGCCGCAAAAGCCAAGCTCTGGCACTTTGTGCATTTTGCATAGTCTCCATCGTGGTAAATGTTTTTGAAGCGATGATAAAAAGCGTCGTTTCTGGATTAAGGTTTTCTAAATTCTCAGCCAGATCCGAGCCATCTAGATTGGATACAAAACGAACAGTTATTCCTGGTGTATGAAAAGCTTTTAATCCGCTATACAACATTTTTGGGCCTAGGTCTGAGCCACCTATACCGATATTAACCACCGTTTCAATCATTTTTCCGGTATAGCCTAGCCAGCCTCCCGAGTGAACCTGATCAACAAAGTGCTCCATCTTTTTAAGAACATGATTAATTTTTAGTTTTATGTTCTCACCATCCAACATAATCGGCTCGGCTGACATATCACGCAAAGCCGTATGCAAAACAGCGCGCTGCTCAGTATGATTAATACGCTCTCCCGCAAACAGACGTTCTCGCCAGCTTTCTAAATCACTTTCTCTAGCTAGGTCAAACAGCTTTTTCAGCGTTGAGTCAGTGATACGTTGTTTAGAATAATCGAACAAGAAGTCTTCAAATTGAACGGTATATTTATCGAAACGATGCTTATCATTTGCAAAGGTATCCCGTAAATGAAAATCACTCATTTCTTCTGCATGTTGCTGCAAGTTTTTCCATGCCGTTGATTTAGAAATACACATTATTATTGCTCTTATTATTTATGTAATTAGTTAGCGCCCATAAAGAGAGAGGTGTCTCTGTACTTATAGTGTCTTAAGGAATCTCTGATTAACTCTGATCGGAATTTCTGAGACTTAGCTAAGCTTTAGCGAAACTTAGAAGCTTCAGCAGATAGAATTTGTCAGGTTTTTGATAGAAAAGTTAGCAATAGCCGTAGCTATTGGTCACTTTTATAGCGAAAAGCTGGCGGATTCTAGCCTCAGAAAAACGAATCATGGGTTGATCAGAGGTTCCTTAAACAGGCTATAGAGAATTTAAGCCTTTCCCTATCAACCTAGAGTTTCAGTAAGACACCTGTTTGTTTATAGGCTAGCGCTTCTAAAATAATCCCATTCGTATTAGCCGTTAATGCCATATTGGGTTTACCTGTTTTCTCATAAAGCCCCGAATACCATCCCTTTTCTGGATCATAAAGCTTACTGGCGACGGTCATTAGTTTTCGAGTGTAATCTGTTTCATAAAGCATATGCCAACCAAACGCTGCTTTGGTACTGAGTGTTTTAAATTCACTGGCATCTGTGCCATCTTCAGTAATCGCATTCCACGCTTTACCATCAGTAAAGACCGCGTTATAGACAAAATAAGGTGCTTGATCAATATTGTCCTCACTCACCGCTGTTAGCTTTCCTGTAGCTTCATAGTGAGCCTTTTGCACGCTATACACCCGCCCTGAAAACTCCCGTGATATTTGATCCCAACCATACTCAAGACCATCCAGAATATAGGGCTCACTCACCACATAGTTGTGTGCGGTAAATTTTTCAGGGGTTCGAGTATCGGTGGGTATATTGATACCGTGAATATCAACAAACTCTAGCCATGAGGTGTAATCAATCGCATTACTAACATCTAACCCAATTAGCTGAAAGGCTTTTGCTCCGTATTCTTCATAGCCCAGCCGTCCTTCCTGCAAATAAGCTGTTTCACCATTTTCATTCAGTGCACCATAAAGCTCACCTTCCTTAACAGCCGCACCAAGATCCCAGTGTTGGGTAATATTTTTCACTTGAGGTGTGAATTCTGGATAGTTCCATACCAGAATATTCAATGGCACCATTAAACGACCAATATCCAGCGCAGACCAGCCAATACCTTTCTCAATGGGCTTATTGCTGTAGTCCACCATCAGTAGCGATTCGGTGTTATAGGCTTTATTAGGTAACTTACCTTCGTAGAGCGGCAGGCTCGCTAAACTATCAAGAAACTTGTTTATACGTTGCTTGAACTCATTATCATCAATCATCCCCAACCGTTGTACAGAGATAACTGCCATTAAATAGGATGAGCTATCCCACAGCGTGGTGGAGGTGTAGTTGTTTACTGAGTTCACCAAACCTGTTTTTTCAATTGTGTTATTTTGGAAATAACGCCAGGCTATTTTTGCCCACTTCTTTTCCTCTACGGTCAATTCACGCATGGCGGGCATTTTTAGATCAACCTGCTTTTTCACTGTTGATTTAGGTGACACACGATTTTCAAAGGTCATTTTTTCCAACGTAATAACTAGACTAAAGGCACTAATCAGTGCCAGCATAAAAATAATATGCGAACGCGCTCGCACCAAATTCTGTTTAAAATTCATAACATTTGCCCTGCTTTCCCCAATACTTGCTCTACTGACTGACTTTCTTGTTCTTCTTGCTTTAATTCTTCTTCAGCTTTCTTTTCAGCTTCTTCATCTGGCTTCCAGAAAGCAGCAAAGAGAATGCTACTAAGTGCCAAGATGTTATTAAACCCCCAAAAAGTATTCAGTAATACACCATTAATATCATAAGAAGGATGCTCTAGCTGATACTGAGACCACGCAAAGATAATGCCTATAATAGTGAGGATAATAATCGCTGTTTGCGGCACCGCTAGATGTAAGAAATTGCCTTCTTGCCGATCCTTTGGTGTGACGGGGAAACAAATTTTTTCACCTTTTAATACCGTCCATAATGCCCGTAAATTGGTCGGGAAAAATGCCAAATAGGAAGCTTTTGAGGGATAACCCGCTAAGCCCCAACCTCCCAGCATAAAGGCAATCTCCGTGAGCAACAGAAAGGGTAAAATATGGATATAAAAATCCATGGAGTAGCTTTGCACGGGTGCAATGGCAAAAAACAAATAGATCAGAGGAGCCGTTAAGAAAATAGCGTTCCAAATACCTCCAATATATGACCAAATAGTCGTTGCATACATCAACCGTTGAGGTAAAGACATGCCTTTACGAAACACAGGATTATCATTTAGAGCAATATCCAGTGTACCCCCCGCATATTTAAAACGCTGTACCGTCCAAGTAAGCAAGTCTTGTGGTGAAAGCATCTTTGATTCCACTTCAGGGTGCATCACCGATTTCCAGTTTCTATCGGGGTCTGAGTGCAATACAATCGAGGTGTATATATCTTCAGAAACATGAAAGCGATACGGCGTAAACTCATGTTTTTGTACCACTTGTTGGCGCAATGTATCCTCTAACCCCTTATCCAGCTTTTCTTCACCCGTAAGCTTGATAATTTTCACCGTATCATTATCAACTTGTTTGGCGATATGTTCCGCGTAGGTTTTAAGTGCTGCTTCCATCACTGCTTCACGTCGATGAATCGAACCCGCACCGCAACAAAATGAGGCATTACACCAGTTACGACGACGTTGAATCACGTCGTAAAACATTTTAGGGTCATTCACAAAGGGGTCTTCGCCGATTCTGACAGGCCCCATTATTTTCTGAATGCTATTACCTAACCACTTACCAGGTGTTGATAAATATTTGCCTAGTACATCATCCAATGACTTGCCCTCAGGCAAATCGAAAAACCATTGTGGCGTCTGTACCCATGCCACATCAGAATCACAGAAATAACCCAACGTATTTTTCAGAAGCGTTGGGAACGGTCGCGTATCAGCATCACAGATAACAATAAAATCCCCCCCTGTTTGCTCCATCGCATTACGTAAATTCCCAGCTTTGAAGCCCTCATTACTATCACGAGTGATATAATTTACACCTTCTTCTTGAGCAACTTGTTGCATGACTTCACGCCCGCCATCATCCAGTACATGAATCAAAATAGTGACATTCATGGGATTAAGCATTTTTTTTGCATCACGAATACTTAAGCGGACTAATTCAGGATCTTCATCATAGGTTGGGAAATACACATCAACACTAATAGGACGATCTTCCTGTGGCTCATAATTCACCACTTCGCTTAATAACTTGGGCGCTTCCTGTTGAGGTGTATCCTCGACTTTCCATAAATTAAAAGTGAAAAAAACCAATCCAATATAAGCTCCTGTTTCTGCAATTGCCAAAGGGATGGCATACCACAGAGCATCATAATTTAGTGAATGAGTCCAACGCCATGCGATGTACCATAGGCCAACTGTCAATGCCATCACCGCAAAAAACTGCCATGCCATTTCTATGTACTCATTGTGAGGTAATGGTGGTTCAGGTTGCCGATGTTCAAATTTGTCGAAATAAAAGCCCATTGTTTTCTTCTTATTGTTAGTTACTGTCCATTAAACACAAAAAAACCTTCACCTCGTAAAGGTGAAGTTGGAAGCAGATATTAATAGTTGCAAAAGTATATTCAGTAAAAACCGCGCCCTTCGACTCCGCTCAGGGTGCTACTCTGTAGCCTGAGCGGAGTCGAAGGCGATGCTTGTATGTAAAGACTTATGCAA
>JALXAX010000161.1 GCA_026991755.1 Thiotrichaceae bacterium
GGGGTAAGATGCTCCGTTATTTCTTATCCTTCTCAGTATCAAACCACCCTTTTATACCTTCAAAAAAGGTTTTACCTTTATCTGTCCAAGTGTGTTCTCTCGGGCTATGACGCTTTCCACCTTCATCCATGGTTTTTTCTAGTTCTTCTAACAATTCTTTTTGACGTTTAGTTAAATTAACTGGTGTCTCAACAGCTATGTGACAATACAAATCGCCCGTTACTGCACTGCGCACTGATTTTACGCCTTTACCTGTTAAACGAAATAATTTACCCGTTTGTGTTTCAGCAGGTATCTTTAACTTAACTTGTCCGTTTAGCGTCGGCACGGTGATTTCACCACCTAAAGCGGCTGTTGCAAAACTCAACGGGATATCACAATGAAGATCGTTATCTTCACGCGTGAATAAAGCATGGCGCTTTATGGAAACTTCTACGTATAAATCACCCGATACACCACCATTTGCGCCCGCTTCACCTTCGCCCGTTAAGCGAATACGATCACCTGTATCGACACCTGCCGGGATTTTTACCGATAAAGTTTTAGATTTCTCAACTCGGCCTTGACCATGACAGGTATCACAAGGGTCTTTAATCATCTTACCGGTGCCACGACATTGTGGGCAGGGTTGTTGTACCGAGAAGAAACCTTGTTGCATACGCACTTGGCCTTGACCATGACACGTAGAACACGTTTCTGGATGTGAGCCTTCTTTCGCACCCGAGCCACCACATGGCTCACAGCTTTGTAACGAAGGAATGCGCACGTCTATTTCTGTACCGAAAACAGCTTCTTCTAATGTTAGGCTGAGGTTATATTGCAGGTCGTTACCGCGATGTACACGAGTACGTCCGCCGCCTCCACCACCGAAGATGTCGCCAAATATATCACCGAAGATATCGCCCATACCTGCGCCACCACCGCCGCCAAAGCCTGCTGCGCCTTCTACGCCTGCGTGACCATATTGATCATAGGCGGCACGTTTTTGCGAGTCACCTAGCACTTCGTAAGCTTCTTTGGCTTCTTTAAACTTTTGCTCTGATGTCGCATCATCAGGATTACGATCAGGATGATGCTTCATTGCTAAACGACGATAAGCTTTTTTCAGCTCTGCATCGCTGGCATTCTTGTTGACACCAAGGGTTTCGTAATAATCAGCTTTTGACATGATCGGTATTTCTCACTTAACAAATTGATTTTATGTAAATAGATAAGGTGGTGCTGATCTATTTACATAAAATCAATGTAACATTTACCAGAAACACTAAAGGCACGGAAAGCTAAATCCGTGCCTTAATTGTGCTTTGATCTACAAAGAGCTAATCACCCCTGTAGACTAATCGTAGAAGCTTAAGACGTCTTTTCTTTATCGTCGTCTTCTACTACCACTTCTTCGAACTCAGCATCAACGACATCTTCGTCTTTCTCAGCATCATCCGCAGAGGCAGTTGCATCACCTTCTGGGGCTGCACCTTCTGCTGCTCCCGCTGCCGCCATCTGTGCTAATGCACCTGCTGCTTCTGAAAGTGCGGTTGACTTACTTTCGATTTCGTCTTTGTCGTCGCCTTTTACCGCTTCTTTAACTTCTTCGATTAAGCTAGTTACTTTTGCTTTCTCATCATCAGGAACCTTGTCACCAAGATCTTTTAATGATTTTTCAGCACTGTGTGCGAGGCCGTCTGCCTGGTTACGTGCATCTACTAACTCGCGCATTTTCTTGTCTTCTTCTGCGTGAGATTCTGCATCCTTAACCATTTGATCAACTTCTTCATCAGACAAACCACTTGACGCCTTGATGACGATAGATTGCTCTTTACCTGTCGCTTTATCTTTTGCCGATACGTTTAAGATACCGTTAGCATCAATATCAAAAGACACTTCGATTTGAGGCATTCCACGTGGTGCAGGTGGGATATCTTGTAGATCGAAACGACCTAGTGATTTATTACCTGTCGCCATCTCACGCTCGCCCTGCAATACATGCACGGTTACCGCTTGCTGGTTGTCTTCAGCTGTTGAGAACGTCTGCGATGCCTTGGTAGGAATCGTAGTGTTTTTCTCAATCAATTTAGTCATTACACCACCCATTGTCTCAATACCTAGAGATAATGGCGTTACGTCTAATAGTAAGATGTCCGTTACACCGCCACCTAATACGCCACCTTGAATCGCTGCACCTAAAGCAACGGCTTCATCAGGGTTTACGTCTTTACGTGGCTCTTTACCGAAGAACTCTTGTACTTTCTCTTGCACCATTGGCATACGGCTTTGACCACCTACCAAGATGATGTCGTTGATGTCTGAGTTGCTAAGACCCGCATCTTTCATTGCCAATTTACATGGCTCAATCGTACGTTGTACTAACGCTTCTACTAAAGACTCAAGCTTGGCACGTGTTACTTTTACGTTTAAGTGCTTAGGACCCGTCGCATCAGCTGTGATATAAGGAATATTCACTTCTGTTTGCTGTGTTGATGACAATTCGATCTTGGCTTTTTCCGCCGCTTCTTTTAGACGCTGTAGCGCTAGTGGATCGTTATGTAAATCCATACCGTTGTCTTTCTTGAACTCATCCGCCAGATAGTTGATTAGCTCCATATCGAAGTCTTCACCACCCAGGAATGTATCACCGTTAGTTGCTAGTACTTCAAACTGGTACTCGCCGTCGATTTCAGCAATTTCGATGATGGATACGTCAAACGTTCCGCCACCCAAGTCGTAAACAACAATAGTACTATCGCCTTTACCTGCTTTATCCATACCGAACGCAAGTGCCGCAGCCGTTGGCTCATTGATAATACGTTTTACTTCTAAACCTGCGATTTTACCCGCGTCTTTAGTCGCTTGACGTTGTGAGTCGTTAAAGTAAGCAGGTACGGTGATGACCGCCTCTGTAACTTCACCACCTAAATAGGCTTCAGCATCCTTCTTCATTTTCTTAAGGATTTGAGCTGATACTTCTGGTGGAGCCATTTTCTTACCGTTAGCTTCAACCCAAGCATCACCGTTATCTGCTTTTACAATTTTGTAAGGTACCAGCTTAATGTCTTTTTGCACGGCTTCTTCATCGAACGTACGTCCAATCAGACGCTTTACTGCAAAAATGGTATTTTCAGGGTTAGTAACTGCCTGACGTTTTGCTGGTTGACCTACTAAAATCTCATCACCATAAGCGATGATAGAAGGGGTAGTACGTTCACCTTCAGCATTTTCGATAACTTTGGGCTTGTCGCCGTCCATTACTGCTAAACATGAGTTCGTAGTACCAAGGTCTATTCCAATGATATGTCCCATAATATTCTCCAACTATTCTTTATTTATTTCTCGATTGACACAAAAAGTGTGGGTGCTTTTGTGTTTTTCAACTGAGTTAATTAATTAATTTGCAACTTGTCACATTGATAGTTTAGTTTTTGCAAACCATTACCATCGCTGGACGAATTAAACGACCATTCAAGGTATAACCTTTCTGCATCACGGTTATGACTTCGTTGTCTTTTTGTCCATCACCTGGCTGCATTGATACTGCCTGATGTAAATCGGGGTTGAACATTTCACCGACTGGGTTGACCACTTCAACCATGTGCTTTTTCATCGCATCAAGGAAAACTTTGAGAGTTAAATCCATCCCTTCACGAATTTTCTCAACATCACCTTCTGCTGCCATACCCATTTCTAAGCTATCAGCAACGGGTAGTAGGCTTTCAGCAAACTTTTTAACGGCAAATTTGTGCGCATCTTCTACTTGCTTGTCGTTTCTACGACGTAGATTGTCCATCTCTGCTTGTAGGCGTACGAACTTATCCCAGTTCTCATCTGCTTTAGCTTTAGCATCTGCTAGCTCTTGCTCTAACGGGTTTAGTTCGACTTGTTCCTCACTGTTTTCATCAGTATCAACCTCTTTTTTATTAACCGCATCTTGAGGGTCGATTAGGTCTTCGTCACGTTTATCATTCATCTGGTAGTATCTCCAAAAGTCTTCTATATTTTCTGAAACACCTGAATCCGTTTGAGTTTCAGGATTAATTCGTCCTTTTTCAAGAACGATCATTCAAAATTGGCTGTGGAATAAATGGGGGATTATCCGGGTATTTTCAAGTCTAAATGTGAAAAAACCACAAAGAAAACCTTGTTAGATTAGGATAACAATTAGAATTTATGTAATGGCTATATCAAAGCAAACTAAGTGCTTTAATATTTGCTAAGATGATGGTCGGACTTATTAAAGAAACTTTTGTAAAAACAATATGAGACCTTTGCATGAAAGGATGGCGAGAGAAAAATGAGCGTAATTTTCTCTATTTTTGCTAAAAAAGAGGGTAATAGCCGAGCTATTGGCCGAATTTTTAGTAAAGATAGAGGAAATTCAAGCCATTTTCATCCGTCATATCTTTCGTGCAAAGGTCTCAATATTGCACAAGTAAAAAAATGCGATTCATCATTGGGGCAATCAAAGTAATACTTATCTTCACCACTTCCTTTCTAGGAGTTGCACTGGGTGAAGAATCCCTTCGCTTTGTCATTTATAATCAACAGGCTATTGATGCTTGGCCTGACAGCTATTATTTATTATATGGTTTTGGTGTAGCTGCTGTTGCGCTGTTTGTTATGGCTGTGATGAAAAAGCATGATGAGCTTTCTTGATGCTTCATTCAAGCTTTGATCAACAACAAACTAATCTTTAAGGAAACTGATTAACTCTGATCGGAATTTCTGTGAGATAGAATTTATCAGATTTTTGATAGAAAAGTTAGCAATAGCCGTAGCTATTGGTCACTTTTATAGCGAAAACTGACAGATTCTAGCCTCAGAAAAACGAATCATGAGTTGATCAGAGCTTCCTCACGGAATCTAACTGGACTTAATCAAGAGCATGTTCAAGATCCTCTTTTTGTTCATCCTCTTCCTGTAAAGATTCATCTTCCATCATATCGGCCACCATTGAGGACAAGCCACTATTAAAGTCTTGTACGCTGCCTACTTGATCATCGGTTTGATCTACTTTGATAGTAGTTGATACCTCTTTATCTTCACTACCCTCTGCTTTCTCTTTCTTTTGTTCTTGTAGATCTTTTGTCTTAACCTGATCATTATTTTTATGGGTATCCGCTATCTTAGCTTGTGTGTTGCCATCATCAGGTTTAACGCCCTGAAGTCCGGCTCCATCATCATTAGCCAAAGCCTCTGTAGAAAAACAGATTGACAAAAACAGTACGGACACTATCCAAAAATTGCTTTTCATTGACTAAAACCTTTCGCATAAATTCAAGTTACAAGGGAGCGCAAGGTTAAATTATTACACCTGTATAAGCAATTAATAATATAGCTTCAAAGATTATAATCTGAACTTAAAAATAGCTAGTACAAGCTTTTAAATATTCGCCTACTATTACTACTTAGATTCATTTATTATCATCAAACCAAGTCTCTTTCTCCCTATAAACCCTCTACCTTCCTTAGAGTATCTCTATTAATCAATAAACTAAAAAACCTCTTAAATATGAACTCTATATGGCGTAACACTACTTTACTCGCACTCTCACAAGGCTTAATGGTGAGTACTATTTCGTTAATCATGACTTGTTCCGCTTTAGTTGGCCAAGCATTAGCTACGGATAAATCCTTGTCGACGCTACCCGTAGCGGTAATGTTTATTACAACTATGCTAATCAGTATGCCTGCCTCCTTCTTTATGGCAAAGATAGGGCATAAATTTGGCTTTATGCTTGCTAGCATCATTGGCTTTTTGGGTGGTGGATTATCTACTTATGCCATTATTCAACAGAATTTCTGGTTGTTTGTAGCAGGCATTGGCTTAATAGGTTTATTCAATGGCTTTGGTAATTATTTTAGGTTTGTAGCTGCTGATTCGGTTGAAGTATCACAAAAGAGTAAAGCTATTTCTTTTGTGATGGTAGGTGGTTTAGCTGCTGCATTTATCGGCCCGAATCTAGCACATATTGCAAAAAACTGGATTGGCAATGCTGAATTTGCAGGAAGTTATGCCTTGACCATGCTTATCTACTTATTAATATTTACTACTCTTGGCTTCTTGAAACTTCCTAAAGCTGAAGCCGAACAAAAGGATAAAGCTTCAGCTGCAAGACCGCTTAGGGAAATAGTAAAACAACCTTTGTTTATTGTTGCGGTGCTGTGTGCAATGCTAGGTTATGGTGTAATGTCACTAGTTATGACAGCTACACCACTGGCTATGCACCACCACGCACACGCATTTTCGGATACTTCTTTTGTCATTGAGTGGCATTTCTTGGGTATGTTCGCACCTTCCTTTTTTACAGGTTATTTAATCCGAGAATGGGGATTAAAAACTATTTTATGGCTAGGTGTTTTAATGGGGTTTGCCTGTGTCGGCATTAACCTAATAGGCCATACAATATGGCATTTTTGGTTAGCATTAGTGCTTTTAGGCATAAGCTGGAACTTCTTGTTTATCGGTGGTACCTCTTTGCTTACCGAGACTTATCATCCCAATGAGCGTGCCAAAACACAGGCAATTAATGACTTTTTAGTATTTTCAACGGTTGCCTTGTCGTCATTATCCGCAGGATACCTACAACATCAATTTGGTTGGCGTATGGTGAATGTAGGTGTCTTACCTATATTAGGGTTGATTATGCTGAGCTTGTTTTGGTTAAGTTTTCAAAAATCTAACGCTGTAACTACAGCCTCCTAGTTGTTAGCCTCCACTCAGCAACGCTTCAAGCCTCCCAATAAACACATCCATTGATGGCAACTGTAAATCACCATCACGTTGCTTCTCACCCCACATAGGTTCAGGAAAGTGACTGTCGTCTTTAAACCTTGCCATGATATGCCAATGCACTTTCGGTAAGTAATTAGCAAAAGAAGCTATATTGATTTTTTCTGGTTGAAAATAATCGAGCATCGCTTTTTCCAAAACAATCAACACACGGAATATTTCTTGCTGAGTTTCAGGATTACAATCGGTGAGCTCTTTTGCCTCTTGCTGCACGAATATTTTAAGCCAAGGGATGCTGGATTCCTCTTGTTCAATGTAAACCCATTTGTTTTCGTAAAGTATCGTCATTTTGATTTTCTCTTAAGGAATCTCTGATTAAGTCTGATCGGAATTTCTGAGTGATAGAATTTGTCAGGTTTTTGATAGAAAAGTTAGCAATAGCCGTAGCTATTGGTCACTTTTATAGCGAAAAGCTGGCGAATTATAGCCTCAGAAAAACGAATCATGACTTGATCAGAGATTCCTTAACCTAAACCCTAATTAGCCGTTAAACTTTTGGCAGTAATCTAATACATATGAGGCTATCGCATCTATATCATTGATATCCAAAAACTCAGTGGAAGCAACACTATCACTAGGCTGTTCATCCACCGCCACAGCCATCACATCATCATCTTCCACATACATATAAGGCTTATTCAACTCGCGGCGATGTAGCTCTATTTTATCGAATGATTCACCTTTAAAACCTTCAACCAAGACCACGTCAATATCATCCAAACGAAGTGCACTCAACGCCTCTACCAAACTCGGCTCATCGTTATCATCATCTAGCTCTGCAATCCAGGCGATACGCTTTTTTGATGCGATAACCATTTGATCAGCTCCAGCTTCTCTTAATCGATAACTATCTTTACCTTTATGATCAATCTCAAAATGATGATGTGAATGTTTGATCAACGCTAGCTTCAACCCCTTGTTTTTCAAGATAGGAATTAACTGTGTTAATAAAGTCGTTTTGCCTGTACCACTATAAGCAACAAAGCCCAAGACTGGTTTTGCGAATGTGTTAAGTTTTGGATTTCTGTCATTACCTGTCATTTTTCGACCACTTTTTGGACACCACCTATTGACTTCATATTTTCGACAAACTGTTATGCAGTACATCTGAATACATGCCATCTCTGTAATTTGCTATGCTACATTACAACCCATGGGAATCAATGGAAAACTAGCTCTTTGTTAGCCAACAAGGTAACAAATGAGTCACAACGATGATAAAGCAAGGATTACAAGTCAAGCTTGGGCAGAGTCTGTCCATGACACCACAATTGCAACAAGCCATTCGCATGTTGCAACTTTCTACGTTAGATTTACAACAAGAAATTCAGCAAACGCTGGAGAGCAATCCCCTGCTCGAAGAAATAACTAACTACGAAGAAGAAAACTATGATATTGCGGTAGATGACCTCTCGAGCAATGAATCATCCGTTGAAGAAGCGCTTCCTGATGATCTTGCGGCAGATACTTCATGGGATGACGTTTACGACATGTCAGCCTCAGATTCCAATATCAGCAAAGCACCCAGCTCAGATGATAGTAACCTCATCGAAACACTGAATGCCGAAGTCACAGGCTTAAAAGAACACCTGCTGTGGCAAATCAATGCCAGTAATTTTAGCATCCAGGATAAAATCATCGCAGCTACCCTGATTGATTCTTTGGATAATAAAGGTTTCCTTACAGAATCAGTGGAAGATATTTACGCAAGTCTTTCTCATCAACTGTTAATTGATGAAGATGAAGTGACGGCTATTTTACATTACATCCAACACCTTGACCCGCTTGGTGTAGCGGCTCGTGACCTGCAAGAGTGCTTACTCATACAGCTTAATCATCTTCATTCTGATGACGATTTACATCACAAAGCTTGCCTGTTATTAGAAAAAAATCTGGACTTACTAGAGAAACGGGACTATAAAAAGATTAAGAAAGCTTACAACCTAACTGATAAAGAGTATGAACAGCTCATCTATTTGCTACGCTCCCTCAACCCAAACCCTGGGCATATTTTTGAGGAAAAAGCAGGTGATTACATCACTCCAGATGTATTTATTAGAAAGGCACACGATGGTCAATGGATAGCAACTTTAAATCAAGACATCGAATCAAAGTTACGGGTCAACGAATATTATAAAAATATGATTCAACAGACAGCTAACACCCAAGATAAAAAGTATCTTCAAGATAACCTTCAGCAAGCTAAAGGCTTTATCAAGGCGTTGCAAAACCGCGAATCTACTATTCTCAATGTCACTAACGAGATCATCAAACGCCAATCTGCTTTTTTCAAATATGGCGATCAGGCAATGAAGCCTATGGTACTAAAGGACATCGCTGAGGATCTAGGCGTACACGAGTCAACCGTATCCCGAGCCAGCACTCAAAAGTACATGCACACCCCGCATGGTATCTACGAAATAAAATATTTTTTCTCCAGCCATGTGGCTACCAGCACAGGTGGCGAATGCTCATCTACTGCCATTAGAGCCATGATTCAACAACTCGTTAAGGCGGAGGATCCAGGCAAGCCTCTTAGCGATAGTAAATTAACAAATCTTCTGGATAAACAAGGCATTAATGTTGCAAGACGTACTGTTGCCAAATATAGAGAAGCTTTATCAATTCCCTCTTCACGAGAGAGGAAATGTCTAGCGTAGACTCTAAACTGGTGATATATTAATCACGTCGCGCAGCTCACATTATGATCACATCCGTTGATACATAATGAAAATATCACTGCTCCCTGCAGTGGCTTCGCAACGTCTTTTTAGTGTTCTAAAGAGACGGGCTAAAAAGGTCAAGCTATCTCATTTCGATATAGTTGCCTACATCAATAAAAAGGAGTAATCACAATGCAATTAGAAATCACTGGTCACCATATAGATGTCACTTCTTCACTTAACTCTCATATTAAATCTAAAATTTCAAAGTTGAAAAGACATTTTGATCAGGTATTAGACATTCATGTCATTCTCAAAGTAAAAAAACTAGAACATACCGCAGAAGCCACTTTGCATTACAGTGGCAATCGAATTTTTGCAGATGCAAAATCACATGACATGTATGCAGCAATTGACTCACTAGCTGATAAGCTCGACCGTCAAGTACTCAAACATAAAGAAAAAACTAAAAGCCACAATCGTGCGGAAGGCTCACATCGTAATATTCAGTTTGCCTAATCACACGCAGCTGTTATGTAGCTGATTAAAGGTTAAATAATTGTAGAAATTACCAGCTATACACACAGTGTTACTTGAAAAAATGCCGACACCTCAACATAATGAGTATGTCGGCATTTTTATGTGCATCTATTTGATCAATTTGAAAACCTAACTGAGCTAGTAATATGGATTTTGTAATAGTCAGCGGCCTTTCTGGCTCTGGAAAAACAATGGCTCTCAACACGCTTGAGGACCAAGGCTATTATTGTATTGATAACCTTCCACTTGAGTTACTAGGTTCACTTTTCTTATCACCCTCTATTGCTCTTCGAGAGAAAGTCGCTATTGGAGTTGATGTACGAAGTAGTAAAGCAGGCCTGCACCATCTTCCCACGGATATGAAGACGATAAGAAATGATGGTCACAATGTCACTTTAGTTTACTTGCATGCTGATCAACAAATTCTCCTCAAACGCTATAACGAAACACGCCGCAAACACCCACTAGCAACAGACAAAATTGGCCTGAGCGAAGCGCTTACCTTAGAAGTAGAGTTAATGTCTGAGATACGTTTTGCGGCAGATTTGGAAATTGACACAACCTATACCAGTATCTATCAGCTCGCCAGCTTTTTAAGAAGCCGAGTCTGTGATATTGATCAGCATTCTCTCTCTCTCATGTTTCAATCGTTCGGTTTTAAACATGGTATCCCTGCTTCTACTGATTTCATGTTTGATGTCCGATGCCTACCCAACCCTTACTGGGTCAATGAAATACGCCAATACAAAGGCACCGAAGAACCCATCATTAACTGGCTCGAAGCGCAAAATGAAGTCATCGAAATGAAACAAGACATCATTAACTTCACTGAAAAATGGATGCCTAGCTTTATCGCTAATCAACGATCCTACTTGACTATATCCATCGGTTGCACAGGAGGGCGACATCGCTCTGTGTATATCGCTGAACAACTAGGTCAATATTTCAGCTCATTAGAATCAGACCACTCTGCCAATATCACTGTTTTTCATCGTGAAATTGCCCCCTGAACTATTCATCCAGCCGACCCTTAGCGCCTTCAATTAAACCTAGAATCCTCAGTTAACCGCTCCAAGCCATAGCTAAGTGACAGATAAAATTCAAAAATAGTAAGATCAATTTCACTCTTAGCGTGAATGCGCTACAGCTTATAGAGTAATCTAGGTTAAAGTCTACTCTTGTTTCAAAAGCCGTCGCTGATATACTCCAACGAATTCCTACCAAGTAGCTGACTAATGCCTAAAAATATTCAGCCAAATTACGAGCAGCGCCTAGCCTTCCTACACAAGTCGATTGAGTCAGGCGAGCTATTCCGTATCCACCGTATGCTCAACTCTCTGCATGCAGGAGAGATTGCTCACCTTATTGAAGCCTCACCCATTAGCCAACGGAAAATCATCTGGGAATTTGTCGATAACGAGAACGAAGGCGAAGTACTGGTAGAACTAGGTGATGAAGTCCGCGCAATGCTCATCAACGATATGGATACGGGCGAACTAACGGCGGCTGTGCAACAACTAGAAACCGACGACATGGCAGACTTTTTACAAAGCCTGCCCAATGCAGTCATCCGCAAAACCATGGCAAGCATGGACTTGCAAGACCGAGAAAGAGTAGAAGCCGTTCTCGGTTATGATGAGGACACCGCAGGTGGTTTGATGGACACCACCACCATCACCGTACGCCCTGATGTGACGGTTGATGTGGTGTTGCGTTATATCCGAAAGCAGAAACAACTCCCTACACCCTTTGATAGCCTCTATATTGTTGATACTGACGACAACATGCTCGGCATGTTACCTGTTAGGACTCTACTCACTCACCAGCCCAATGAAATCGTGCAAGACATTATGGACGACAACTATTTCTCGGTGGATGCCAATATGCCCAGCCAAGAAGTCGCGATGATTTTTGAGGACAGAGACCTCGTATCCTGTCCTGTTGTAGACTCTCACAACCAATTGCTAGGCTGTATCACCATTGACGACGTAGTTGACGTTATCCGTGATGAAGCCGAACACTCTGTGATGAGTATGGCGGGTTTGAATGAAGAAGATGATTTATTCGCACCTGTTATTAACAGTGCAAAAAGTAGAGCTATTTGGTTAGGAACTAACTTACTCACCGCGTTCTTAGCGGCGTGGGTAATCGGACAGTTTGAAACCACCATCAACTCTGCCATCGCACTAGCCGCCTTAATGGGTGTTATCCCTAGCATGGGAGGCATTGCAGGCAGCCAAACGCTGACCATTATAATCAGAGGCATTGCACTAGGCCAAGTCACCACAACCAACATTCGCTCTTTATTTATTAAAGAACTCTCCATTGGGCTACTCAATGGACTCATCTGGGCAGTGGTTGTCTTTGTTATTTCTACGGTTATCTTCCACGAACCGAGTATTGGCATGGTCGTTGCCATAGCAATGTTACTGAATCTTATTATCGCACCCGTTGTCGGTGTGCTATTACCCATCTTGCTAAAAAAGCTCAATATTGACCCTGCATTAGCAGGAAGCGTTCTACTTACTACTATCACCGACATTGTGGGTTATGCCGCTGTGCTTGGACTTGCCGCACTTTCATTACCTTATTGGCAAAAGCTCCTAGGCTAACAGCAAAGGCTTAATATTTAGTTTGAGTATCGAGTTCGAGTTAAGAGTTTGAGACATTGACTCAAAGTTACGCGTCATGCTTACTGCAGGGCTGTTCAATGCTAGAAATCTGTTCATGGAATAGACAAAGTTCCCTCCACCTAGCAAGGGGAGGGTTAGGGAGGGGGTAGATAGTCTGATAAAAAAGACGACCTTAGAACATCTCCCCCCTCCCCAGCCCTCCCCCCAAAGGGGAGAGGGAGCTTATTTCATTTAACATTGAACAGTAGGGCAATCGCATTAAAATAATATCAACTATCAAGCACTTGACTTTTCTCTCCAAAAAGAACCTTTAGTAAGTAGGTTTTATCCCAGCCAGCCTTAAGTCGCTTTATTTTTATT
>JALXAX010000162.1 GCA_026991755.1 Thiotrichaceae bacterium
TGACAGGCGGTAATAATTTTTTAAGAATTGCTTCTTTGCGTTCTTGTGAATAAGCCATACTTTGATCCTATCCGCCCCTCTGATTTATGAAATTTTAGGGGTGACAACTAGCCTGACATAGGGGGATAGTGCTACTCACTCACGGCTTAATACCCTATGGAAGCTGGATGGCAAAAGCTGAGGGTAATGTTCTATTGAGGAAAAAACAATACCAATATCAGAGAACTCAACTTGCCCAGTATTTAGTGGCTAACAAGATTGAGCAACAAATGGCTATGCTGAAAAAGCGAAGAAATAAATCAGCTGAACTTAAAAAATCAATCCTGTCATTACAAGACTATCGAAGTAGATTGCCAAGCCCCGAATATGGTATCCAAGAAGTACTAGGGATAGAAGGCATAGCTTCTAGGGTTTATTTCAGACAAATGTTTGATGAAATGGATTGGAAAGGAAGGAAGCCCAGAGCCAAGCAAGACATTACCAATTTATTATTAGATATTGGCTACACACAACTCTTTCATTTTATAGATGCACTGCTAAGCCTATATGGATTTGACACTTACCAAGGCGTTTATCACCAGATTTTCTATCAACGAAAATCCCTTGTTTGTGACCTGGTAGAACCCTTTCGTCCTCTCATTGATCAACGCATACGAAAAGCCCACAAGCTGGGACAAATTCATGAAGAAGACTTTAGTTTCATTAATGGCCAATATCGAATATTTGGCAAGCAAAGTCAGCCCTATGTCGCATTTCTACTCAAGTCATTACTGGATCACAAACAGGAAATTTTTCTTTATATACAAAGCTACTATCGTGCCTTTATGCAAGGCAAAGCGATTGATCAATATCCTGTTTTTACTGTGGAGAAAAAACATGCTGATCGTTGCGTATGATATTAGTGATAACAAACTACGAACACGGTTTGCTAAATTTCTGTCTAAATTTGGCTATCGTCTACAATATTCTATTTTTGAAATAAAAAATAGCAAACGCATACTGAGCATTGTAGAAGCAGAAATTAAAGCTGATTTCGAAAAAGAATTTAAACAAACTGATACCGTTATGATATTCAACTTGAGCAAGCAATGTACCATTACAAAGTACGGCTATGCCAAAAATGACGATGAAGACCTCATCATGATCTGATATACTGAACCTTCAGTTTAGGCAAAATTGCAAACCTTAGTCTTAATGAGAAAAAAGTGAAAAAATTTCTCTTAAATACACTAGAAAGGATAAAAATCAACCGTAAGTTATTGATACTCACCCTTCTCAGCGATTTATCTGTCTAAAGCTGACCCTTAATTTCTACTGTTGTAGATACAAAATTAGGATCGGTGATGCTACATCGTCTAAAGCTGACCCTTAATTTCTACTGTTGTAGATTTCAGATGTTTCGTCAGTTGATTCTTCCGTCTAAAGCTGACCCTTAATTTCTACTGTTGTAGATGACGCTTTGAACACAACGGTACCGGGCGTCTAAAGCTGACCCTTAATTTCTACTGTTGTAGATATGAAGATGGAAATTTAATTCTATAGGATGTCTAAGGCTGACCCTTAATTTCTACTGCTGTAGCTAGAATCTGCTGCAGCTTCTATGTTTCGCTAAAGTTCAGCTAAGTCACAGCAGCTCTGATCAGAATTAAGAGATACCCTATAGACAACAATCATAATAAGTACAATAATAGGTACAATGATGTTTAACAGGAGAAAACCATGGAAGTAATCAGCTATTCAGCCTTCAGAGGAGGGCTTGCCAAGGCACTGGATAAAGTTAACGATGATCAAGCACCGATTATGATTACTCGTCAAAACGGAAAGCCTGCCATTGTAATGTCATTAGAAGAATTCAATGCTTACACAGAAACAACTTATTTGTCTGCTAGCCCAAAAAATGCGGAACGTCTAAACCGCTCTATCACTGAACTTGAAGCGGGCAGAGGCAAACAACATAAGCTGATCGAAACATGATTTTATGTTGGTCTGAAGAGGCATGGAGTGATTACCTACACTGGCAAAAAACTGATAAAAAGCTACTCAAACGTATCAATGCCTTAATTACTGATGTGACACGAGATGATCCTTTTACGGGCATTGGAAGCCCTGAACCCTTACGTCATAATTGGTCAGGCTATTGGTCCAGACGGATTAATCAGGAACATCGCATAGTTTACAAGGTTGAGGAGAATAAAATGTATATCGCCCAGTGTCGTTATCATTATTAAGGAACCTCTGATCAACTCATGATTCGTTTTTCTGAGGCTAGAATCCGCCAGCTTTTCGCTATAAAAGTGACCAATAGCTACAGCTATTACTAACTTTTCTATCAAAAACCTGACAAATTCTATCTCACAGAAATTCCGATCAGAGTTATTCAGAGATTCCTTAAGCAAAGGCGGACTCAAGAGGCTGTGCAAGTATTCGCGGAACGTATAATAATGGTTAAAATTTCCTAGGGTTTGTTCGAAAACTCAGCTAACAGTCTGTTAGGGAGGTTTATAAGCAAAAAATGGTCAATTTCAGCTTCGAGAAAACTGCTCATAACTTATTCAGAAGCTCCATAAAAAGTGGATATTGATACATTGCTTATAAGGGATGTGTGGTGAACCTAAATTCCCCAGTTAATCGCTTTCAGCATTGAATAAACTACTGATAGTATTAAAGTAAGAAGCTTTATCTATCTTCACTTATAGAGTGAAGGCGCTACAGCAGGGTTGCTCTATAGGCTGTTTAGTTGAGGATTTTAGGTTGAATATAGCAGATTCTAGCCTCAGCAAAACGAACCATGAAATAATAGAAGTACCCTATAGCTAACCTAAAACCATTACACCATCGACTTCCACTTCTGCATCTTTAGGTAACGATGCCACTCCAATAGCCGCACGGGCGGGATAAGGTTGTTCGAAGAATTCTTCCATGACCTGGTTTATGGTTTGAAAATTACCAAGATCGGTTAAGAAAATATTGACCTTTATAAAGTCGTCTAACGTCCCACCCGCTGCTTCTGCAACTGCTTGTAGGTTTTGAAAGACTTGTCTGGTTTGTGCTGCAATATCCCCACCGTTCAGTTCCATGGTTTCTGGAATAAGAGGGATCTGTCCTGAAAAATACACCGTATCCCTTGATTTTACCGCTTGTGAGTAAGTACCGATGGCTTGTGGGGCTTTGTTTGTGGATATAATTGTTCTGCTCATGCTGTTGTGTTTCCTGAGGATAGTTTGAAGAGTCTGGATACTTCACTGATGGCTGTTTCAGTGTGTAGTGATCGAATAAGTTTATTAAGTTGTTGAGTATTTTTAACTTTTACTAGAATACGTAGTTCTTTTCTTTCTCTATCACCCGTAATATTGATGTCTTCGATATTGGTGTTGGCTTCTTGAAAAATCTGTGTAATGCCTGATAGTACGCCAATTTTGTTATTAGCGATTATTTGTAAAGGAACGGTATATTCAGAGTCATCCTCTTGATCCCAAGAAGATGACATTTTGTCATTAGCCGAAAGGTGTTTAAGGGCAGGGCATTCACTTCTGTGAATTTGTAGTCCGCTATTGGAGGCTATATAGGCGACTATTTTGTCATCGGGAATAGGGTGGCAACATTCAGACAAGTGTACCGTTAGACCCTTTGCACCTTTGATGTGGAATGGCTCTTCTATGTCGTTAGATAATAACTCGCTGTCGTTAAGTAATCGCCGTGCTGCAAGCTTGGGCGCTAAGTTTCCTTTGCCAATTTCTCCATATAGGCTATCGAGGTCAGCTAGTTCTAGCGTGTGTAATAGCTGTTTTATATTGTCATTATCAATATCGCGTAATGTATTTTTTGATCGGCCAAGTGCTACTTCTAATAGCTCTTTACCTAGGGCGATAAACTCAACCTCTTTTCGGGATGAGGTCCATTGTCTTATGGCTGCTCTTGCCTTTCCTGTGACGACGAAATTCAGCCATGATGGACGTGGTGATGAGTGTTCATCAGTAATTATTTCTACGGTTGCGCCTTCATGCAAGCGGGTGTTGAGGGGGGCTTTTCGGCCGTCAATACGTGCGGCAACACAGTGTTTGCCTACATCGGTATGGATGGCATAAGCAAAATCAACAGGTGTTGCACCTGTGCGGAGAATCCTTGAATCTCCTTTGGGCGTCATTACTGATACTTCCTGCAGGAAAAAATCTGCTTTCATGTCTTCTAGAAAGTCTTCTGCATTTTCAGTGGCATCTTTTATTTCTTGAACTTGCGCAAGCCAGGTTGATAGCCTCCGTTGTGCCATATCCACTCGGTGTTGTTCTCCAAGACAAGGGAAGCGCCATTGTGAGGCGATACCAAACTGGGCGACTTGGTGCATTTCTCGGCTTTGGATCTGGATTTGTATCAGTGTCTGGTTTTTGCTAAGTACGGAAGTTTGTAATGCTTGAAACCCATAAACCTTAGGTATCGAAATAAAGTCCTTCAGTTCGCCAAATTTAGGTGTGAATAGTTGGTGGACGACACCTAATGCGCGATAACAGTCTGAAGAATCTCTGGTTAGAATGCGTACATCAAAGGAGATGTCTCTACGGTTGAAGGTAATTGGGGTCGGCCGACGTTTTTCTTTTTCGTAAAGCCGATAGATATTTTTTTCCCTTTGGAAAACGGCGGTAGATTTTATATTGGCTTCATCTAATGCATGTTGGATCTTTTTTAAAATGGCATCATAACTTTCTTTTTTGTGTGTCAGACAGGTATTCCACCATCGATCAAGAACGCGGCTTCGATAGGGGTATAAACTTTTAAAAGCATGCATTTGCAGTTCGTGCCGTAATGCATTCATCCCCATCCTCCTTGCTAAAGGGGCATGAATTTCTAGTGTTTCTTTGGCGATACGTCGTTGTTTTGCAGCAGGCATGGCGCCTAAGGTACTTACGTTGTGGAGTCGGTCCGCTAATTTGATTAAGACCACACGATAATCTTTGATCATGGCATGCATCATTTTTTGGAAGCTAGCAATGCCCGCTTCTTGTTTATTTTTGAAGCCAGAAGTGGAGAGTTTTGTGACTCCTTCTACAAGATTAGCAACGGTTTCACCGAACTGTTTGGCTATATCTTCATAAGAATAGTCGGTGTCTTCTATAACGTCGTGAAGTAGCGCTGCGCAGAGTGAGTCAGCATCCATGTGTAAATCAGCAAGTATCCTGGCTACTTCGAGAGGGTGGGTGACATAGGGCTCGCCCGATTTGCGTGTTACACCGTCGTGAGCTTGTGCAGCAAGGATAAAGGCATCGTAGACTTTTTTTGAATCTTCTTCAGATAGGTAACGTTCGATGAGTCGGCATAAGTCAACCATACGAAAAGAGACATTGGGTTCAATGGGGGAGGGGGGGTGAGTATCGGGTTCTTTTTCAACAGCCATCTTTAGCTTCCTTTTGAGGAGTAAGGAGTAGGGTAAAGAGTGCAGAGCTTATCGTTACAAGTTGCATGTGTTGAAATACACCCCCATATTGTATCGTTAAAATAGGGGTGGGGTGCTGTTGGTGCAGCACCTTTCGCTGAAATTGCTGGAAAGTTAAGTTTCAATTTCCGTAGTTTCATTGAGTAGAGCCGACTCATTAGCACCCATTTCAGCAGATACATTTTCTGCTATTTCACGTAAAGCGATGACGGTTGCTTTATCGTTTTCTTCTTCGACTAAAGGTACGGCGCCTTGGGCGATTGAACGAGCACGTTTAGATGCTTCTAAAATAAGAGTAAAACGACTTTCAGTATGTTCTAAACAGTCTTCTACGGTAACTCTGGCCATGCGGGTATTCCTGATAATATTATAGTCATCTGATTATATAGCTCATTACTCATAAAAAACAGATTTATTACGGTAATAATAGTTATCTTAGCGGTGATAATCTATTATTCTTGGCGCTCTCTCGGACGAAATTAGTGAATTATTCTAAAATCCTCAGTTAGACAGCCTATAGAGTGATTCTCTTCGGCTGAATGGCGTACACCTACAGGGATGTAGGTGTTAGGGCGACGCAGGACGCTAAAGCCGAGTAAAAAAAGGAATTAATGGTTTGATCCTTAATGAGTATCTTTACATAGTCAGTCAGTCGAAGACTTAGTTGAGCTTTAGCGAAACTTAGAAGCTTCAGCAGGGTTGCTCTATAGGCTGTAGCGTCTTCACTCTATAAGTGAAGCTAGATAAAGCTATTTACTTTAATACTATCAATAATTTATTTAATATTGGAAGCGGTTAACTGAGGAATTTAGGATTATGTTAGTAACTCGTTATAAAGGTGAAAAAGACTACTACCACGGTAAAAATGAATGTACGGGTATTTTGCTGGTTAATCTCGGTACACCAGACCAACCTGAAACCGCTTCGGTAAAACGTTATTTAGCGGAGTTTTTGGGTGATCCCAGAGTGGTTGAAATACCACGCCTTGTTTGGTTGGCTATATTACATGGCGCCGTGTTACGTCGGCGCTCTCCAATTACTGCAAAACTTTATCGTTCTATCTGGATGCAAGAAGGTTCGCCTTTATTGGTTTACTCACGCAGGATTGCTGATGCTATTGGCGCCAATGCAAAAAGACATTTTTCGGGGCCGGTAAAAGTTGAGCTGGCAATGCGCTACGGTAATCCTAGTATTGCTGAGGGTATGGAGAAGTTACGACAACAGGGGGCTAGGCGTTTGTTAGTACTGCCTCTTTATCCTCAATATTCGGCAACCACCACCGCTTCGACATTTGATGCAGTTTGTAAGGAATTGCGCACTTGGCGCTGGATTCCTGAACTTCGTGTTGTGAATCAATACCATGATGATTCGGGGTATATAAAAGCACTGGCGTCTAGTGTCGAAAGGCATTGGCATGAGTCTGCAAAGCAAAACTATTTGGTGATGTCCTTTCACGGGCTCCCGCAACGTAATTTGCAACAAGGTGATCCTTATTTTTGTCAGTGCCATAAAACAGCTCGTTTGCTGGCTGAGCAATTAAAACTGTCAGAAGATCAATGGAAGATTACCTTTCAATCACGCTTCGGTAAGGCGCAATGGGTGCAACCTTATACGGATAAATCACTTGAAAAACTGGCTAAGGAGGGTGTGCAGCAAGTTGATGTTATTTGTCCTGGCTTTCCAGCGGACTGTTTAGAGACGCTGGAAGAAATGAATGTTGAGAATAGAGCCATTTTTCTTGAAGCGGGTGGGAAAGAATATCATTATATTCCAGCACTCAATGAAAGTGATGAGCATGTCAATGCGCTGATGGATCTTATCGAGCAACATATCCAGGGTTGGCCTGAGGCGAGTGCTTCATGGAATCAGGAAAACACAGATAAAGCGGCTATTCAAACGCAGGCTCATGCGAAAGAGAAGGGCGCTAAGCTTTGATGAGGAGTCACTAGTGTCAAAGCCATGCGGGATTCCCTTTACGGCTGATTTATTAAAACCTAAGTATTGGTTAAGCTGGTTGGCATTAGGGGTGAGTTTTATTATATCGTGGCTTCCTATGTGTATGAGGCATGCACTAGGTGAAAAAATCGGCTCAATGATCTATCGTTATAACCAGAAACGGATGCATGTCATTACCGCTAATTTGCGTATTGCTTTCCCTGATTTAAACGAGCAGCAACTACAACAACGGGCTTTAACCTCTATTCAATGGTATGGAAAAGCATTAGTCGAATATTGTTTTCTATTTTTTAGTCCTTCAAAAAGATTACAGAATAAAATCTACCTTAAGGGTCATTCAGGCATTGATCAAGCCATCGCTGACGATAGAAATATCGTTATTTTATTGACGCATAGTGTCTGGTTGGATTTTGCTCCAGCAGGTTTGGGAAATGTGTACCCATTGTACGGTTCATATAAGTCAGCTAAGAATCCTGTGCTTGATTGGATAATGGCAAAAAGCCGCTGTAAGCATGTCGATTTCGTTATTTCCAGAGAAGAGGGAATGATGCGGTTGGTAAGGTCTTTGAAACCTGGGCGGTTACTTATTTTTTTACCCGATGAAGATTTGGGTATCGAACATGCTGACTTCGCCCCTTTCTTTGGTCGTGAAAAAGCAACCTTAAATACTCCCGCGCGTATAGCAAAACTTAAGAAAGCGGCTTGTTTCCCCTGTTTTACTTACTTTGATACAAAGAAAAAGCAATATTGCGTAAAGCTAGGCGATGAGGTGAAACTTTTTTCTAAAGATAAACAGATGAAAAGTGGGGAGATACTTAATCAGAGTGTGGAAAGTTTGATTAAAATTGAACCAGATCAGTATATGTGGCTACTAAAGTACTATAGAACGAGGCCTGAGGGAGAACCCTCTGTTTATTAAGCAACTATTCAGCTGGCTTTAAGCAAAGGGGTATAAACTGTGTTAATTTGATCCTTATCGGGCAGATGGTCGGTTTTATCTTGATAAAACCAAACAGGTTTCGTTACAATCCACAGAGTCATTTATGACAAGAACTATAATTATAAAAAAATAAAAATCAGGGCTTTTTCAATGAACAAACGCAGTGCATTTTCACTTTTCGCTTTACCTCTATTATCAGTGGTTTTACTACAGGGTTGTGGTAGTACGACGAATACGAATACGAATAATTCTTTATCAACATTTTTAACATTGCATGAAAAATATTGTGCGGCTGATTTCGCATCTGCTGAGCAACTCACATCAGCGTTACAAAAAGATCCTAAATTTAAATTAAGCGAAGCTTATGATGGTATTTTTGAAAGTAACTTATCTAACATCAGTTACGCAATATCTCCAGAAGAAAGTGGTTGCACGACTGATCTGAAAATTAAAACAGCTGCTAATGCTCAGCCTTACTTCGGTTTTGAGGATATCAATAAAGCCTTATTGTCTAAGGGTTACAAAGCGAAAGGCGAGAAGGAAATTCGTAAAGAAGTAGGGCTTGATAACCATGATTTGACGGTAGTCGAGCAACAGTATGAGTCTAATGATAATACGGTCATGACACTTGTTTTTCCTTTAGAAAATGAAGATCAATATTACATGACATTGTTCGTTGAAAAGTTTGAGATGCAAGGTGTATCACTGAAAGCACCTGACCCAACATTAGTTGAAATCTAAAATACTATGAAATAAGGTTTTATGGGTTGGGCTAACCTCGCTTTCATAGATTCATTTACCTGATTACTCATATGTTGAAGGGTACAGAACTCTGATTCAGCATCTAAAACAAGCTTATACATGTAAGGGGTCAAGTAAAATGACATAGGGGGTTATTGTTATTTTGCTAAGTCCACATTGAAATTTCTAGTCGGCTGGTTGTTTATTACTACGACTAATATCTAAAAACACTATGTGACTGTTTCACGAAAGCACGGCGAAGAATGTACGAGTAGTAGATACTAGTCTTTTGTTTGCATGCATTCGTGCAAAGTCTCATTATAACAATAATTAATAATATGCTTTCTTTTTACCGCTTACTATTGTCCAACTTGTTACTGGTAACGGCACAGCCTGTGTTTGCCTCTACTCTTATGGGTGAGTCTATTTATTTCCTTGAATTGCTGGTAATCGCCATTGTTGCTGTGGCTTTGATTTTGGTGACATCATCCATTGCTAAAAGTAAAAATACAGTTAAGAAAGCGGCATTAGATATTCGTGAGGAGATGTCTCAAGAACATACCATGCTACAAATGGCCATGAACAGGATGAAGGAAAAAGAAAAACAGATCTCTTACATGGCGCATTTGTTACAGGAGCATCTTGAAAAAGGTGCTGAAACTGTGATGGTCTCTGGTCAGAGTAAAAAAAAAGTAAATGAAGAGCTGGATGAACTGATAGTAGAAGTTCTTGATGAGGTAGATGAACAGTCTGTTGCATCGGCTGTACAGAAAAAACCAGAGCCGAGAACGGCTACTCATCATGTACGCGCCCGTAATAACAAAGCATCTTCTCGACCTATTGATCCACGAAAAGTATCTGCTGATGGCTCTATCAAGCAGGCGAATTTTGGTCCGAACCAGTACCTTGCCGATATTCAAGCCTATCAGCAACAAATGCAAGTGCATGTCCAAGAGTTGATAGTACAAAATAATACGGATTTATCAAGTTGCGTAGAAAATCTGCATAGGGAGATGAGTAAAGTACAATCTGAAAGAGAAAAGTTAAGTGATTTTGTGGTGGCAATAGAGTCCAATATTAGCCCTAATGCCACTCAAAATATGAATGAAAAGGATAGAAAAATAGTTCGTTCACTAAATAATGTAGATCAACAGTTACATATTTTGGAAAGGAAACAACAATCTTTGATTAAACGTTATTCACAATCGATTCTAAGGTTTGAGGACTATATTAGTGTCGATGAGGCAATGAGTGCGGAAGTAGAAGACTGAGACAGTCTCCTAGGAGGCTGTCCGAGAACTAAGAAGCTACTGCAAATCCCATGAGCGTCATAATCTGAGCTTATTGGAATCGTTAAATAGCTACGGCTATTCGCCTCTTCCAATAATCTCACCTTATGATACTCCTGTGATTTTCGCTACGCTTCTAGTTCTCGGACAACCTCCTAGATAGCTAAAATACCAAATATTATCAATTAAGGAAATAAAAGGTTAACGCGGGTGAGGGATAGTGTTACAATCCGCGCCCTTAGTTCTACGGACTTTATTTGGACTGGCTTTTAGCCACTGAAAATGAGGCTCGTAGTTTTTATGCAACCGTTAATCTGGAGCTTAGGATTATGTCTCTGAATGCAGAAACAAAGGCGAAAATCGTAGAAGAGTATCGCCAATCAGACACAGACACCGGGTCACCGGAGGTGCAGGTTGCGCTGTTAACAGCGAATATCAAGCACCTCAGTGACCATTTTTCTGTCCATAAAAAAGACCACCACTCACGTCGTGGTTTATTGAGAATGGTTAATCAACGCCGTAAATTGCTTGATTATCTAAATAGTAAAGATTCTGATCGTTATAAAGATCTGATCAAACGACTCGGTTTACGTCGTTAATTACTAAGAAAACACCGTACTTGTACGGTGTTTTTTGCGTTATGAGAGTTTCTCTCTCTAACTCATTGCGCTCATTGCGCTCATTGAGTAGCATCTAGAGTAGGTTCATCCGAACTACAAGTAATCACTCAGGAAGGTTGTTGACAAGTTTTTAGAGCAAAAGATGGGTATGTAAATGCCAATATTGCCTGAAAGTTTTTCAACAGCCTGCCAGTGATAAATTAAGAATATTTAATTGTATTAAATTATATAAAGTAAGGTATCAAAGGATATGGCTAAAATTACAAAGACGTTTCAATACGGTGATAACACGGTAACTATCGAAACGGGCGAAATAGGTCGTCAAGCAACAGGCGCTGTCATGATCGACGTAGATGGCACTGTGTTAATGGTAACGGCGGTAGGTCGTAAAGAAGCAGAGGAAGGACGTGATTTCTTTCCTATGACGGTTAACTATCAAGAGAAAATTTATGCTGCGGGACGCATCCCTGGTAACTTTTTCCGCCGTGAAGGCCGTCCAAGCGAGACAGAAACGTTAACTTGTCGTTTGATTGATCGCCCAGTACGTCCGTTATTTCCCAATGGCTTTACTAATGAAGTACAGATTATTGCAACGGTTATGTCACTCAATCCTGATGTTGATCCAGAAGTTCCTGCAATCCTTGGTACTTCAGCAGCGTTATGTATTTCAGGTATGCCATTTAATGGTCCAATCGGTGCAGCTCGTGTGGGTTACATTAATGGTGAGTATGTTCTTAATCCTAGTAAAACGGCATTAGAAGATTCTTTACTGGATTTAGTAGTAGCAGGTACTGAGTCTGCGGTATTAATGGTTGAGTCGGAAGCAGATGAGCTGTCAGAAGAGGTTATGCTGGGTTCTGTTATGTTTGGCCACGAGCAAATGCAGGTGGCGATTCAGGCATTCAAAGAGCTTGCTGAGGAAGTAGCTACTCCTGCATGGGAGTGGGAAGCTCCTGTAAAAGACCAAGCTATTGCTGCTAAAGTTGCGGAAGTATCTGAAGCTGCATTAACGGATGCCTTCCAAACGGCTGATAAAATGGAACGTTACGGAAAAGTAGATGCTGCTAAAGCGGCATTGCTTGAAGCGCTATGTAATGGTGATGAGGATGCACCATCGAAAGATGATGTTATGGATGCATTTAAGACACTTGAAAAGAAAATTGTACGAGGTCGCATTATATCGGGTGAGAAGCGTATTGATGGACGAAATGTTGATGACGTTCGTGGTATCAGTGCAAGAGTAGGCGTATTACCACGCACTCATGGTTCGGCCTTATTTACACGTGGTGAGACTCAGGCGATTGTTGTGACTACGTTGGGTACAGAGCGTGATGCACAGTTGATTGATGCCCTAGATGGCACCTTCAAAGAAGGCTTCTTATTCCATTATAACTTCCCTCCTTTCTCAGTAGGTGAGACAGGTCGTACGGGTAGCCCAGGCCGTCGTGAAATTGGTCATGGTCGTTTAGCTAAGCGTGGTGTTCTTGCAGTAATGCCAGATCCAGAGTCCTTCCCTTACACTATCCGTTGTGTGTCAGAAATTACTGAATCTAACGGTTCAAGCTCAATGGCTTCGGTTTGTGGAAGCTCACTATCACTGATGGATGCAGGTGTTCCAATTAAAGCACCCGTTGCGGGTATCGCAATGGGTTTGATCAAAGAAGGTGATGACTTCGCTGTACTATCTGACATCTTGGGTGATGAAGATCACTTAGGTGATATGGACTTTAAAGTAGCGGGTACAGAAGGTGGTATCAATGCACTGCAAATGGATATCAAGATTGAAGGTATTACTCGCGAAATCATGGAGCAAGCTTTAACGCAAGCGAAAGCAGGGCGTTTATACATTCTTGGTGAAATGGCGAATGCTATTACTGAATCACGTGAAGAAGTTTCTGACTTTGCACCTCGTTATTCTACGATGAAAGTACCTAAAGACAAGATTCGTGAAGTCATCGGAAAAGGCGGAGAGACTATTCGCTCTATTTCTGAAGATACAGGCGCACAAATTAATATTGATGACGATGGTAATATTAAAATCGCTGCTACTAGTGCCGCTGATGCTGATGCTGCAAAGGCACGTATCGAAGAGATTACTGCTGAAGTTGAAGTCAATAAAATCTACAATGGAAAAGTGGCTAAGATCATGGACTTTGGTGCATTTGTAACGGTATTGCCTGGTAAAGATGGCTTATTGCACATCTCGCAAATCTCTAAGGAACGTGTGGAGAATGTTTCAGATCACTTGTCTGAAGGCGATGAAGTTCGTGTAAAAGTGATCGAGATTGATCGTCAAGGTCGTATGCGCTTGAGCATGAAAGAAATTGGTGACGACGAGTAAATCGTAACCTAAAAAGGCTAGTACTCCAGCAACTTAGGTTTAATGGATACAGAGCAATCCAAAGCGCTCAAGACAAGGCTTGGGTTGCAGCCAATGGTTGTTCCCTTGGCAAGACCCATAACGCAGTATTGAGCGCTTTGGGTTGCTCCCTTCGGGCGAGCCAGGAAGCGGTCATCCACGTTGTTGCGTCTTTTGTGAAGGGAACAACCATTCCCTGCAAGACGCGCCTAGCGGCTAACCGCTTCCTGACTCGCTGTATCCATCAAACCTAACTTGTTGGAGTACTAGGTTTCTAACTTGGCATTTATAGAAGAAGGCAACTCGTGAGGGTTGCCTTTTTTTATGTCTACCAATTGTCAGCAGCTTTGGCACTTCTATAATTTCCTGATTATGATGTGTTGATGACACATCTAAAAATAAAAAATAAAAAAGCGTCTGGTTTTACTCTTATTGAATTAATGATAGTAGTAGCCATTGTCGGTATCCTTTCATCTATCGCTTATCCAAGCTATACAAAATATGTGCAGAAATCAAAGCGAACAGAAGCGATGGTTGCCTTGATGCAAGCCGCTCAACAGCAAGAAAAGTTTTTCTCGCAGAATTTGCGATATGCACCTAGTGCGACAGCTTTAGGGGTAAATACCAGTACCGAGAATGGTTTGTATACTATTTCTATAACAGGTAAAAAGTCTGATGGAACGACTTGTGATAATACAACAGCCAATGCTTGTATTTCCTTTACATTAAAAGCGACGGCGCTAGCTTCACAGCTTCACGATACAGATTGTCGAGAGTTTACTTTAAAGAATACGGGTGAGAAAAAGTCTAAAGGTGTAGATTCTAGTGGCACGTTAAATTCTGCGAATAACGCATCGGGTACTTGTTGGTAGTTTTGTAGTGGAAAAGTCGGGTGTACTATAGCGGCTTAGGGTGGCGAGCTTCCGATAGTTATTCTATCGTTAGACGCATAATCTTTAACCGTGATACAGGCTTCGAATTTTGCCTGTTGCATGATCTCCCTAGTACGAGAGCCTTGCTCATAGCCATGTTCGATAAGTAGCTTACCGTGTTTTTTAAGATATAGGTTCGCATTTTCAACGATGATTCTAATATCATCCAGTCCGTCTTTTCCCGAAACTAATGCTTGTGCTGGCTCATGCTTAATCTCTTTCTGCAAGTGTGGGTCTTGCTCTTCAATATAAGGTGGATTAGAAACAATAATATCAAATCTACCTTTAGGTATATCCGTGAACCAGTTTGACTGCATAAAGTGGATATGTTGCATATGGTGGTGTTTCGCATTACGTTGTGCAACGGCTAGTGCAGCGGTAGATAAGTCTGTTGCAGTGATACTGGCTTGAGGAAGTTCCTTTGCCAAGGCAATGGCTATAGCGCCCGACCCTGTACCTAATTCTAGAATAGTAGGAGATCCAATATCCACACAGGCTTCTATCACCTTTTCAACTAAAAGTTCTGTTTCTGGTCGTGGGATGAGTACATCAGGTGTCACGCTAAAATCCATTGACCAAAACTCTTTAGTGCCAAGAATATAAGCAATAGGTATGCCGTTGAGTCGTTGTTGTAAAAAACTCTGGAACTGCTGCTGTTGTTGCGCGGTAGGGGTGACTTCAGGCCATGCTAGCAGATAGCTACGGTCTTTCTTCAGAATATGAGTAAGTAGTAATTGAGCGTCAAGTAGTGGACTATCTGAAACGCCTTCTAGCTGTAGTTTGGCATCTTGAAGTAAAGTGGCAATAGACATCCCGTCTACCTCCTTAAGCATTAAGAATCTTCACTTAATGATGCTAACTGGTCTGCTTGATACTCATTAATCAGTGGTTCAATCACATGCTCTAAACCGCCATTAGTAATCTCATCTAACTTGTATAGCGTGAGATTTATACGATGGTCTGTTACTCGACCTTGGGGGTAATTGTAAGTGCGAATACGTTCAGAACGATCACCGCTACCCACTAAGCCTTTACGAGTCTCTGCTTGCTCAGAATGCTGTTTTTCTTGCTCTGCCTCATACAGTCTTGATTGTAGTAAAGACATGGCTTGAGCTTTATTTTTATGCTGTGAACGACCATCTTGGCACTCTACCGAAACGCCAGTTGGCAAATGCGTTAGGCGAACCGCTGAGTCTGTCTTGTTGACATGCTGACCACCTGCGCCAGAGGCACGAAAGGTATCAACGCGTAAATCAGCAGGATTAATCTTCGGGGCTTGAACTTCATCAATCTCAGGCATAATGGCAACAGTCGCAGCAGAGGTATGTACACGGCCTTGTGTTTCAGTCTCAGGTACACGTTGTACACGATGCGCGCCTGACTCAAACTTAAGTCGAGAATAGACATTGGTGCCAATGACTCGACTAATAATTTCTTTATAACCGCCATGATCACCCGCATTTTCACTAACGACTTCTAGCTTCCATTTTTGGTTTTCAGCAAAACGTGAGTACATGCGGAATAAATCACCCACAAAAATAGCGGCTTCATCGCCACCTGTACCCGCGCGAATTTCCAAAAATACGTTACTGCCATCATTAGGGTCTTTGGGTAATAGATGTTTTTGTAGTGAAAGCTCTAGCTCTTTTATTTTCCCATTAGCTTCCTGGATTTCTTCTTGAGCCATTTCTTTTAGCTCAGGGTCATCCATCATTTCTTGAGCGGTTTCTAAATCCTCAGAGACTAGTTGAAATTGAGAAAATTCTTTAATGACGGGTTCAAGCTGGCTGTATTCCATCGATAGTTTTCGGAATTGGTTTTGATCACCAATCACTTCAGGGTCAGATAGCAAGGCGGCTATTTCTTCGAAGCGCTCTGATAAATTTTCAAGTTTGGCGTATATAGAATCTTTCACTGATTTTTCTTCAAGTTGAGTAAGCTTCGGGCTGCTTCAAGTAGTTTAGTGTCACCGCTATGTGCTGCTTTGTTCATAGCCGCTGTTGGCGTGTGAGATAATTTATTGGTAAGCGTATGTGCAAGGAATTCTAAGGTATCCTCCGGCGATTTACCATTGCGTAGTAATTTTAATGCTTTTTTCAAAGTTTCATCTTTTAGCTCAGCAGAGTTAGCTCGGTATTCTCGGATCAGGTCTAATTGACCTTGCGCACGAAGCCAGTCCATATAGGCGCTAACTTCTTGAGTCACCATCTGTTCTGCTTGGTTGGCTGCTGTCTGGCGAGATTGTTTGTTTTCTTCGATTACCGTTTGTAAATCGTCAACCGTATAAAGGTAGACATCATCCAAGGTACTAACTTCGGGTTCTATATCACGGGGTACCGCAATATCGACCATAAACATAGGTTGATGCTTGCGTTTTTTTAGTGCTCGCTCCACGCTTCCTTTACCAATAACAGGGATGGGAGCCGCGGTTGACGAGATAACGATATCGGCTTCATGCAAACGATTGGCAATTTCTTTGAGGGGGATAGCCTCACCTGAAAATTCATCGGCTAAATATTGTGCGTTCTCAACGCTACGGTTGGCGACGATAATACGACCAATGCCGTTGCTTTGTAAATGTCGTCCAACCAATTCTATAGTTTCCCCCGCACCTACTAACAATGCAGTTTGCTGATTTAAATTGGCAAAAATTTGCTTTGCAAGGCTAACGGCAGCATAAGCAACGGATACAGGGTTAGCGCCGATGGCTGTTTGTGTACGAATTTTTTTAGCGGTAGTAAAGGAGTACTGCATTAAGCGATTGAGTACAGCTCCTGTTGTTTTGTTTTTTAAGGCTACGCTATGCGATGATTTCACTTGCCCAAGAATTTGCGGCTCACCCAATACCATGGAGTCCAGTCCACTGACCACGCGTAAAATATGCTTAACCGCTTCGTCGTCATAGTAAATGTATAAGTAGGATTTAAGCTCTTCGGGCAGGATTTGACGTGACTCTGCGAGCCATTGAATAAGCTTTGCTTTGAGTTGGTCATCGGCTTGATGAGCGATATAGAGTTCAGTACGATTGCAAGTAGAGAGTAGAACTCGTTCAGACGTAATATTGCCTAAAGCCTCAAGTGCCTGATTAATTTCGTCGGGCGAGAAGGCAAGTTTCTCACGTATTTCGACTGGAGCTGTATGGTGGTTGACTCCAACAACAATAATGGGCATTGAGGGAATATTATCATTTGAAAACAAGATATGAATTTTCTGACAGCTGTCCCAAGATTACAAGCTGATTAGAGAACTTTATCTAATTTTTTCCTTAAGAGTGCTGATTTTGTGTAATATGGGGTGTTCTTTTGCACATATTTTCATATAGAGACCCTTGCACGAAAGATATGACGGATATAAATGGCTTGAATTTCCTCTATTTCTGCTAAAACTTCGGCCAATAGCTCGGCTATTACCCTCTTTTTTAGCAAAAATAGAGAAAATTACGCTCATTTTTCTCTCGCCATCCTTTCGTGCAAAGGTCTCATATAAGCATAATTTGAGGTTTTTGATGGGGCATATTGATATGTCAAACTGGGTTTTAGTTTTCAAGCGGAGTTTTATCATCACTGTAATAGGGTCGATGGTTGCTTGTTCGCACGATAATGATCCAGTACCCACTACCCAATCTGCTGAACAAAGTATACAAAAAAACCAACCTCATGAGTTTTCAAGTATTCAGAGTGAGCAAATCTACCAAGTCTTACTCGCAGAATATAACTTTCATCATCAAAATTATAAGCAAGCCAGCCAAATATATAATAATTTATTAATGACCAAGGCTGATTCTCGTGTGGCTGAGCGTGCTACCCAGCTTGCTATAAAAGTAGAAGATTATGATCAGGCGCTGATTGCGGCTGAACAATGGAAATTGTTAGAGCCAGATTCTGAAGATATTGATCAGTTCTTGGTCTTGTTGTATCAGGAAAAACAAAACTATCTTGCCGCTGCGAAAGTGCTTACTAGACTGGTGGATGTCTACCCCTTGGGCAAAGCAAAGCCCGTCGATATTGCAGTGGCACTACTTGAACAACAGCAAGATGCAAAAAATGCTTTTCATACCTTTAAATATTATTTACAGGGTTATCTCAAGATCCACCCAAAAGTTGCTCATGACTATACCTATTACTTAGCACTCTTTGCTATGAAGGCTGAGTTGTTTGAGGAAGTGGTTAAAGTAACGGGGTTGCTGGCTCAAATTGATGATAAAGAAATGCGACGCAAAACGGCCTTATTAAGAGTAAAAGCCTATAGTAAGTTAGATAAACCAGAACTGGCACTAAAAACACTCAAGCAACTTATATCAGAAGCGGCTGACCCTGTAACCAAGCAAAACTATGCCCGAATTATGGCTTCACTAGGTCAAGCCGAAAATGCAGTCACCTTATTGGAGCAGGCTTACGATAAACACCCTGATAAAGCTGAGCTGTTATTAGATATAATTGCCATTAGCTTAGATAATAATGATCATGAAAAAGCATTAACCTTTATCGATAAATTACAAGTTATAAAAGGTCAACAAGATAAGGCTCGATATTTTCGGGGTTTGGTATTCGAAGCGCAGGAGAAGTTCGCAAAAGCGCTGAAAGAATATGTTGCCATTGATAAAGAAAATCAGTCTATTCAGGTCTATACCCGAATAGCAGCTATGTTGACGGAAGCAAAAGGTTTGCAAGCATCGCTTTCGTATCTGCATAAGAAGCAGGCAGACGCTAGTACAGTGACTAGTGCTGTGAGTAGCACAGTAAAAGGAAAAGATGCAGAAGTGCTAGGAGATTTATACGCGCTTGAAAGCGAAACGCTACGTCAGCAAGGTCAATATAAGGAAGCATTGGAGGCTAATAATAAAGCGATCAAGTTGTTACCTTTAGATATGGGTATTCTCTATTCACAAGCGTTACTTTATGAAGACATTCATCAGATAAAGAAATCTGAGAAAACATTGCAAAGTATTCTGCGTGTTGATGCTAATAACTCAGCAGCACTTAATGCGCTTGGATACATGTTGTCCGTTCACACCACGCGATTTGATGAAGCTTATCGGTACATAAAAAAAGCCTATGAATTAAGACCTAATGATCCTGCTATCATAGATAGCTTAGGTTGGGTTTCTTATCAGAAAGGTGATTTAAAAGGAGCAGAACGTTATCTGCGTATTGCTTATCAGAAGTTACAAGATCCTGAGGTTGCGAGTCATCTGGTTGAGGTGTTGAGTAAGCAAGGTCAGCAAGAAGAGGCCAACAAGTTACTCACTGAGATGTTAAAGAAGCATCCAGAAAATAAGCAGCTTATTGAGATAAAAGCAGTTCTTAAGAAGAGCAAATAATATGAGACCTTTGTAGGAAAGGATGCAGAAGAATGATCTGGGGAATGTAAGCCATTTTTAGTGAGCTTGCCGTTTGATTAAAGCGGCCAACTCAATTATTAAGCTTGCTCTATCAGTCATATCTTTCGTGCAAAGGTCTCAAAATATATAAGGATATGATTTAAATGAAAAGACTAGCTAAACTGGAACTGCAAAAAACAACAATGATAAAACAGGTATCTATTATTTTGTTGGGGCTAGTGCTATTGAGTGGGTGTTCAACAACCTCTCGACAGGTTCCTGATAGTGTGGTTGATAGTGGCTCTCAAAATAAAAGTTGGAATGCGAGACAAGCTAAATTAGCTGCTCTAAAAACGTGGCAATTAACAGGGCGGGCAAGTGTAGCTTATCGAGGTGATAATTGGCCTTTTGGTTTAGAATGGCGACAAGCTTCAGATAGCCAATACAACATGCAAATTAAGCACCCCTTAACGCAAAGTACTTTAGCAACAGTTGATAAAGCAGGTGGTGTCGTTACCCTAAAAAGCCAGGGGCGAGTCTATCGTGATAGCAGTGCAGAAAAGCTAATTGAAAATAATCTACGTGTTAAGTTGCCCGTTAAAGGTATGCAGCACTGGGTTAGGGGAGTGGCATCACCCCATTATCCACTGACTTCAGTAAAGCTAGATCGGTATGGCCGTCCAAACTTATTACAACAGGCAGGTTGGAATATTGCTTATTCAAGTTATCAAAACAATGGCTTTGACGCGCTACCCTCTTTGATCAAAGTCTCACGGGCATCTCCTCAGCCTGTACAAATCAAAATGCGTATACGCCAGTGGCGCTAAGCTGGCGGCGATGTTGGTTGATGCGGTTGATATCGATAATAGTGTGGTGGTGCGATGAAGCCGTCTAATAAAAGTCTAATTCTACCCGCGCCCGCCAAGCTTAATCTTTTTTTGCATATTACAGGTCAGCGTAAAGACGGTTATCACTTGCTACAAACGGTTTTCCAGTTCTTGGATTATAGTGACCAAATATATTTAAGTTTGAATGACACTGGTGAAATAAGGCGCGTTGCTGTTGATACATTAATGCAGAGTATCCCCGAAAGTGAGGATTTAACCCTTCGTGCCGCAGCCTTGTTACAGCAAAAAGCGGGTGTGAAGCAAGGTATTGATATCAGCGTTAATAAAATTTTACCTATGGGCGGTGGTCTGGGCGGAGGAAGCTCGGATGCTGCGACGGTTTTATTAGGTTGTAACCAACTATGGAATTGTGGATTGTCGCGTGACGAATTAGCAGAGCTAGGGTTACAGCTGGGTGCGGATGTGCCTGTTTTTGTAAGAGGTTTTGCAGCATGGGCCGAAGGTGTGGGTGAGCAGTTAACGCCGATAGAACCTGTCGAAAGTTGGTATATTGTAGTGCGCCCTAACGACTCTATATCGACCGTTGAAATTTTTCGCCAAGAGGGATTGACACGTGACTGTCAACCCATCACAATAGCGCACTTTCTAGAGGGGCACGGTATTAATGTGCTCGAATCAGAGGTGAGAAAACTTTCTCCCGAAGTCGACGAAGCACTTAACTGGCTGTCGGCCTATTCACCCGCTAGATTAACAGGAAGTGGAAGCTGTATATTCTCCGCAGTAAGTGATAAACAAACTGCTGAAAACATATTGAATAAGCTGCCTGAAAAATGGAAAGGATTTATTGCAAAGGGTAGGAATATTTCCCCTTTAGAATCTTTTTTAGTAAAATGAAATACTCATTCAGTTGGGCCGTCGCCAAGCGGTAAGGCACCAGGTTTTGATCCTGGCATGCGCAGGTTCGAATCCTGCCGGCCCAGCCATTTTATTTTCACTTTTAGCTACTAGTGAGCTAAAACTAAAGACGAGACCTATCATGTCTGACAAAGACACGATGATGATTTTCGCGGGGTCAGCTACCCCTCTACTTGCCAAAGCCATCACCGATAAGCTTGGCCTTCCTACTGCTAATCTCATAACCACGCATTTCAGCGATGGTGAGACTCATGTTGAAATTTTGGAAAATGTACGTGGTAAAGACGTCTTCATTATCCAATCAACGTGTGCGCCTACTAATGACAACCTAATGGAATTACTGATCACAGCAGATGCACTTTATCGTGCTTCAGCAGGTCGGATTACAGCAGTGGTTCCTTACTATGGTTATGCGCGTCAGGATCGCCGAACCCGTTCACGTCGTGTACCGATTACCGCAAAGCTGGTCGCTGACATGATGACCAGTAGCCGAATAGATCGAGTGCTTACTATTGATTTGCACTCAGAGCAAGTTCAAGGTTTCTTCGATCTGCCTGTAGACAATATTTACGCCATTGGTGTACTCGCACAAGATATTATCGACAAGGATTATGAAGCTATTAGCGTTGTATCACCTGATGCAGGCGGCGCAGTAAGAGCAAGAGCACTGGCTAAAATCTTAGGTGATGAAGTCAGTATGGCGATTATTGATAAACGTCGCCCAAAACCCAATGTCTCTGCCATCATGCACTTGATGGGGGATGTCGACGGCAAAACCTGTATTATCATTGATGATTTAGTCGATACAGCAGGCACGTTATGCCATGCGGCAGCGGCTTTAAAAGAGAAGGGTGCGGTAAAAGTAGTGGCTTATGCTACACATCCTGTTCTGTCTGGTGATGCGATTAAAAACATCGAAAATTCAGAGTTAGATGAATTAGTCGTTACAGACACAATTCCTCTTGGCGAAGAAGCACAAAAGTGTGCTAGAATCCGCGCGCTTAGTGTTGCAGATATTTTGGCCAGAACAATAGATCGAATCAATTGTGAAGAGTCCGTAAGCGAATTATTTATAGAAGATGTGTAAGTTATTAATATTTAGTTATATATCTTTAGAAATTGAGGTGTGACAACTATGTGTTACACCTTTTACTTAGCCAGCCTGGTCGCGGTCTGGCTTTTTGTTATTTAAGAATAAGGTAAATTATGTCAGATCAAATAGTATTACACGCCAAAAAGCGTGAAGAGCAGGGTAAGGGTGCGAGCCGCCGTCTGCGCAAAGAAGGTTTAGTGCCGACCATTATTTATGGAGCGGGAAAAGAGCCTAAGATGATCTCTTTAGATCACAATAAACTACTACGTTATGAAATGGACGATAGTTTTTTCTCATCTATCTTGAAAGTAGAAATTGATGGAGGTGACGAAGAAAATGTAATCATCCGTGATTATCAGCGTGATCCAGTCAAACCATTTATTCTTCATGTGGATTTACTTCGCATCAAAATGTCTGAGAAAATGCATACAACGACTCCACTTACTTTCGTGGGTGATGAAAACTCGGTGGGTGTTAAAGCAGGTGGTTCATTACAACGTCTTATCTCAGAAGTTGATATTCTTTGTATGCCTGCTGATTTACCAGAATCCATTGAAATTGACGTTTCAGCACTAGATATTGGTGATTCAATCCACCTAAGCCAAATAAAAATGCCTGAAGGTGTTGAGCTTGCTGCAATGATTCAAATGGATGAAGCAGATGATGACCATAAAGCAGACCTTGATTTAGGTGTTGTTGCTATCCATGCCCCACGTACTGAAGCCGAGCCAGAAGAGACGGATGCTGACGAAGCTGCTTCCGCTGATGACAAGAAAGAAGATGATGCTTCTGAATAAATAAGCATCAGATGAGTAGCATATAAATGGCAAGTACAGCAGTACGGCTCATTGTTGGTCTCGGTAACCCCGGGGCCAAATATACCAAAACCCGGCACAATGCTGGGTTTTGGTTTGTTGAGGCTTTGGCAAATGCCTCTGGCTCTACTTTTCGTGTGGAAAGTAAGTTCTCTGGTGAAGCTTGTAAAGTTACCCTTGCGGGAAATCCTGTATGGTTGCTTAAACCCACTACCTTTATGAATCGTAGTGGATTAGCCGTCAAGCAAATCAGCTCTTTTTATAAAATACCCGTAGAATCCATCCTTGTTGTTCATGATGAACTAGATCTTCCCCCAGGCACAGCTCGTTTAAAAGAAGGTGGTGGTCATGGTGGGCATAATGGCTTGCGTGATATTCATGCGCATATGGGTAAAGAATACAAGCGATTGCGAATAGGTGTAGGCCATCCTGGTGACCGTAACAAAGTTGTCGATTACGTCTTATCGCAAGTTACTGTTAGCGATGAAATAGAGATTAACAACAGTATTGATGATGCACTAGGTATCATTGATTGGGTAGTAACAGGTGACATGCAAAAAGCAATGAATCGCCTACATACTAACTAACAACATACCCTCCTTTTGCTGGAGGAGGGCTGGGTGTGGGTAGAATGTCAAGCTAAGTGCATGATTTGCTACATTCCTTATCATCTAACTCTCTTCCCTACTTACTGGGGGGAGATCTTTTCGTTTAAATTTAGCTTTCTTCTTCTGGGTGAAAGTTAATAACAAATAACCAAACCAAATATAGGTATCAAAATGGGATTTAAATGTGGAATCGTCGGCTTACCCAATGTTGGTAAATCAACCCTTTTTAATGCATTAACCAAGTCTGGCATACAAGCAGAAAACTACCCGTTTTGTACTATCGAGCCTAATGTAGGCATCGTTCCCGTACCTGATCTACGTCTCAAAGATTTAGAGAAAGTAGTTAATCCAGAGCGTGTTTTGCCAACTACCATGGAGTTTGTTGATATTGCAGGTTTGGTTGAAGGTGCATCAAAAGGTGAAGGTTTAGGAAATCAGTTCTTATCCCATATCCGTGAAACAGACGCGATAGCGCAAGTAGTCCGTTGTTTTGAAGATGAAGATATTATTCATGTAGCAGGGAAAATTGATCCTGCTTCTGATATAGATGTTATCGGAACAGAGCTATCTTTGGCCGATCTTGAAGCGGTAGAAAAAGCCGTTTTTCGCGTGACAAAAATAGCCAAGTCAGGCAACAAGGAAGCGATAGCTCAAAAAGCCTTATATGAAGGTCTACTTGAGCACTTGGGCGAGGGGAAGCCTGCACGTACCTATGACTACAATGAAAAAGATCAGCCTTACATCCAAGAGCTACGCCTAATTACTATCAAGCCCATTATGTTTATAGCTAACGTCAGCGAAGATGGCTTTACCGATAACCCTTTCCTTGAAGTAGTAGAGAAAATAGCAGCTGAAAATGATGCAGCGGTTATACCCGTATGTGCAGAAATGGAATCTGAGTTAGCGCAGTTAGATGATGAAGAGCAACAAGAATTCCTGGATGAAATGGGGCTTGAAGAAGCAGGACTAAATCGTGTTATCCGATCAGGTTATGATCTTTTAAGCTTACAGACATTCTTCACCGCTGGCGTGAAAGAAGTACGAGCATGGACGGTACATCAAGGTGCTTATGCTCCTCAAGGTGCGGGTAAAATCCATACTGACTTTGAGAAAGGCTTCATCCGAGCAGAAGTGATTGCTTACAATGATTTTATAGAATATCAGGGGGAGCAAGGCGCTAAAGATGCGGGTAAATGGCGTTTAGAAGGAAAGGATTACATCTTACAAGAAGGTGACGTCGTTCATTACCGATTTAATGTATAGAGGTTGCTTCGTTCTGGTCAGCCTCACTGAAGGAGAAGAAAAGTTTCAGTACTGAGTGTTGTTTCCTTAAGCCACACTCTCTTGATACAAATACTCCTGAAACCCAATAAAGTTTTCCCGAATCCCCTGAATATCGCCAAGAGCTTCTTTTGCATCAGCAATAGCGTTGTATTTTAATTTTAGCAGCTCAGATAAATTCTTGTCATCCAGCTCTTTCACCCCTTCTTTCACATACTGATCTAACACAAAATTTAAGAAGGCTTGTTGTTTGGCATCGTAATCCATTAGCATGATTTTAGCTTGTGTTGCACGCTCTAATCTTGGAACACAGTCTTTGTGGTATGCCACATAGCTCAACACATCATAAATATCACAACCTTCGGCACGAATAGCGCGTTTTAAATCATCTAACTGTTCGCCGCTGTAACCTTTTTCTTCTAACTCGTTCAGTAGTTTTTTACGTGTGCTGGGTAAGCTCCAAATCTCTCTTAGCTTTTCTTCGCTACCCAAAAAAGCGGGGAGATCACCGTAGAGCTGTTGAATAAATGCAGCGCCAGAAATAGGCGTACCCGATGGACTCCAAAAGGATGTTTTAACCATTGAGTCTAGCTCTCTGACTTTATTATCAGAAAGAGTGACTTTTATGATTTTTCTACCGCCATCATCACATACGCAAGGGTCATTATTACAGACATAACACAACGGTTCTGGCTCTTTAAGGCAGTTGCACTCGTTCTTGAATTTACCGCAAATTTTGCAGGGTTTGTCATCTTCGCTACTTGTCGTAGGTGTCTTGCTAACGGTGGGCCATCCCATTCTTCATCATTAAAATGCTCATGCGCTTCAACAAAATCATAAACGGTAAAATAATCTTTACCATCAAACAATCACGTGCCTCTCCCCACAATTTGCTTAAACTCCACCATAGATTTAACAGGTCGCATTAGTACAATATTACGAATTTCTGGTGCATCAACCCCAGTACTAAGTTTTTGTGAAGTAGTTAAAATAGTGGGGATGCTTTTCTCGTTATCTTGAAAATCGCGTAAATGGTTTTCACCCATATTGCCATCATCTGCCGTTACGCGGTGGCAATAATTTGCGTTTTTACTACTTGAAGTCTGGTTGATTAAATCCCTAATTGCAGCGGCATGAATCTGGGTAGCGCAAAATACTAGCGTCTTATGGTTTTGGTTAATCAAATCCATAAACAGTTTCACGCGATATTCTTCACGTTGCTTAATTTCTACAATGCGATTGATCTGCTCTTCGGTGAACTTTGTACCGATGGGTACAGCTTCTGTTCCTGCATCTTTACCACCAATTACTTCAATATCATCGTCACCTGTGTAGGTGTAATCATCAATGGTTGTGCTGATTTCTTTGACTTTAAACGGTGTTAAAAAGCCATCGTTAATGCCTTCTTTTAGCGAATAGATATAAACAGGCTCACCAAAGTAATTATAGGTATCGCCGTTTACATCGCGCTTAGGTGTTGCGGTTAACCCTATTTGAACAGCAGGGGAGAAGTATTCTAAAATCTCACGCCACGAGCTTTCATCATTTGCACCACCACGATGACACTCATCAATAATGATTAAGTCGAAGAAATCTTTTGGATATTCGCCAAAGTAGGCTCTTCCACTCTTGCTTCGACTCCGCTCAGCAATCAGTTCATCTGAAGACGTTCTCTGAACAGAGTCCGAAGGAGTTCTCTGAACAAAGTCCGAAGGAGTTCCCTGAACAGAGTCCGAAGGAGTTCCCTGAGCGGAGTACGGAGGAGTTCCCTGAGCGGAGTCGAAGGGCACGACATCAAAACTATCAACATCACCAGCCAAAAAAGTCTGAAAAATAGTAAAGAAAACATTACCGTTTTTAGGCACACGCTTTTTCTTGGCAATTTCAGAAGACGCGATCCGCACCAGTGCATCTTCCTCAAATGCACCAAACGAGTTAAATGCCTGATCAGCTAAAATATTACGATCTGCCAAAAATAAAATACGCGGTGAGCGCGAAGCATCACGTTTTAAATTCCATTTTGCATGAAATAACTTCCACGCAATCTGAAATGCAATCGCTGTTTTACCTGTACCTGTGGCGAGAGTTAATAAAATGCGGTCTTTCTTATTCGCAATCGCATCCAGTGCTTTGGTAATAGCATTATTTTGATAATAACGCGGTTGCCATGTACCGCCTTTGTCTTCAAACGGCACAGCAAATAAACGTGCTTTCCATTTGGCAATTTCATCTTTATATTCATCAACAGGAGTCGGGAAGGTCATTTCCCATAAGGTATCAGGAGAAGGGAAGCTTGTTATATCACCTTCCGTGCCTTCCTCCATATCCATGCCGTAAATCTGTAAACCATTAGTGGCATAGGTAAAGCGGATGTTTAAACGCTCTGCATAATCTTTAGCTTGCCCCACACCATCGGTGTAATACACATCCCGTTTTTTGGCTTCTATAATGCCGATACGGCGATTTTTATACTCCAACACATAATCAGCAAACAACGGCTTTGACTTTCTACCTTGCCCCAATAAACGCCCCTGTGTTATCGGGAACTCCAAACGCAAGCGACTATCGCCCACCACACCCCAGCCCACTTTACGCAAAGCGGGTTCAATTAGATCGTGTTTGGTTTGGGCTTCATTCATCTATTTATTTATCATCAAGCAATCATCAAGGTAACAATCACCTTAACCATCATTTCCTTATCATCGGGGTGACTCTCAGCAATCATTAACGTTAAGGCAACCAAGGTATTGTTTGATATGCTTTGATCGCCATTATGTTTATAAAGTAACTGGTTTTTATCTAAAAACCAAACAAATAAAAAAGCAGCGATACGTTTATTACCATCCGTAAAAGAGTGATTCTTCACCACAAAATACAAAAGGTGTGCGGCTTTCTCTTCAGTTGTTTTATATAAATCATCACCACCAAAGGTCTGGTAAATAGCAGACAAAGAGCTTCTAAAAGATTCATCCTTCTCCCGACCAAACAAACCTTCAAACTGGGTTTGTTTACCTAGCTCATCAATAGCCTTACGAGCCTCATTATATTGGATTTGGAAAGTCGCTGGGCTACCCGTCTCAGGCATTAGTAAACGTTGGTGGTCATAATCATCCAAAATATCTAGGGCTTTACTGTATTTAGCAATAACCGTAATTAAGCCCTCTGTTTCATCGCTTTTGAGTTGATATTCAGAGAGTACCTTCTCTTGAAGGCTAATCACTTTTTTAAGTGCTTGTAGTTGCTCAGATTGCTCTTGCAAACGTGTTTGGTTAATGGCAAAACCTTGAATGAGATAATCTTTAAGAACCTTGTTTGCCCAAATGCGAAACTGTGTACCTTGTTGTGATTTCACCCGATAGCCGACCGAGATAACCACATCTAAGTTATAGTGCTCAACTTGGTATGACTTGCCATCTGATGCAGTTGTCGCAAATTTTGCGACAACTGCATCTTTGGTTAATTCACCCTCTTTGAAAACATTATTAATATGCTTGCCAATTGTTTTAATATCACGATTAAATAAGTCAGAGAGCTGGCTTCTATTTAACCACACCGTATCACCATCGAGTTTCACCTCAACGCTTGAGCCACTATCAGCTTGGTAGATTTGTATATTATTTTTTGGTTTAGTCACTAATATCGGTGGTATTAAATTGTTAGTTGGATGAATAGCTTAATCAGGTTTTGCTTATGCGACAGCATCAAGCTTGATCACATCAGGATGCTCACGATTAGTTGCTTGCCATAAATCATAATTGGCTTGTAAATTAACCCAAAAGCGTGCCTTGCTTTGCCCTGCACGTTCTAGCTGAATCGCTAAGTCAGGGCTAATACCAGCCTTACCATTAAGCACACGAGATAGTGCCGTGCGCGACATACCTAGGCGTTGTGCTGTATCGGTAACGCCCAAGCCTAAAGGCTTAATCACCGTTTCATTTAAGAAAATACCGGGGTGTGGCGGATTGTGCATCATAGTAAAATCTCCAGTTTCAGTATCATATTAGTGATAATCAAGGTAATCCAATAACTCAACATCATTACCTATAAATCGAAATATCACTCGCCAGTTGCCGTTTACTTTAAGTGACCAATAGCCACTTAAATCACCTTTAAGCGGGTGTAATGAAAAAGCAGGTAAATCTAATTCATCAGGGAGTTCTGCAATATCCAAAGCCGCTAAAATCATTTGCAACTTAGTTGCATGGTTAGCATCAATACCTTTTTTGCTACCTGTTTCGTAGAACTTGCGTAAACCTTTGTGCTGGAAGCTAATGATCATATTGATAGTATTGTATACTGTATCGTTACGGGGTTCAATATTTACAAGTGTAAAGGTGTGTGATTGCAGCAAGGGATGCTCTATGTTAATTCACCATTAAACGCTTTTTGTAGGATGGATTTTTTTAGTTCTTCTGTATTAGATAATTGCCTTTTATAGATTGATATAACCTTATTTATTTCATATAAAATAGAATTAATTTTACTTACTATGTTTTTTTGTTTTTCTAGAGATGGTAGGTTGTAAATTTTGAAAGCCCTAATATCTCGCATATTTATATGTCCAACAGTAACTCCTTGAGAATGTGATAGTAGGCTTTTTTGTACATCCCTAGAAAGAACAAGGTAAGCTAAATATTTTGGGATAAAAATATCTTCTTTGGGTCGTATTAGTACAGTTCTTTGTCCCAAACAAACACTTATATTTTCAGGTATCACAGCAATATTACCTGCTGGTGCTTCTCTTGCTAGTATTAAGTCACCTGATTGAGGAATAGCCCGTTTAGTCCATTCTTTATAAACTTTTTTTGATACTCGGTTTACGTTATTAAGAATTAATTCACCTTTACCAATATTTGGTGTACGTATAGAAGGATATCCTATTTCCTGAGTTGGAGCAGTTTTGTGCTCACAATCTACAATCAATTCACAAATATCATTTAAAGGTTTAAATACTGAACCACTTAAATTGTTAGAAAAGCACTTCTGCAAGTAACTTTCTATTAAGGCTTCTGAGTTGGTAATATTAGTTTCAATATTGGCTTGCGCCTGATCAATCACTTTAAAGGCTTGGTCTAATAGGGTTACGATTTGTTTTTGTTCGGTGACCGTAATAAATGGGATTTGAAGCTCTTTTACAAAAGGTAATTTTACACCTTGTACTGTTAATCCTGTTCCAGCATTAATAATTTCATCAGAAATATTTTTGAACCACCAAAAAACATAGTCAGGAATGATATTGTCGGTTTTAGGAATTACTCCTTTTAAATCTTGATTTATGGCAGTGTCATTTTTTAGTATACAGACTTTCCCAAGTCCTACTCTGGTGGCGATAATGACATTGTTTTTGGGTATGATTTTTGTGGAGCTATCAGAAACAGCTTGCTTAGTAATGCTTAACTCTGTTTCTTCGAGGTTTTCAACACGCATATCGCGCACAGTAGCCCAAGGTATATGGCCACTATAATATTCTTTTTTAGATTTAGAAGGTGTTCCTCCGCCTATTAGATCGCACACTGAGCCTAAATCTACAGTTTCCCAATTTTCCTTCATGGGTTTTCCTTGTTGCTTGGGTTTGTGCTTAGCTCGCCGTGCCCTTCGACTCCGCTCAGGGAACTCCTCCGTACTTCGCTCAGGGTATTGCTTTGTATTTCGTTCAAGGTACTGGTTTGTGGTTTTTTGTGGGCATCAGTATCGGTTATAGCAACGTCATCTGTAACCGCCCCCTGAGACCTGTGCTGAGCGGAGTCGAAGTAGGAGTCGAAGGGTAAGGTGGCATTACGACTATGACTTTCATTCTGGCACTGAGCTAGTTCTGGTAGCCTATCAAAGTCCCCATCAATCAATGCCTGTTTCTTTTTACGACTCCAGCCCTGTACTTGTTTTTCTACATAAAAAGCTTCATCAACTCGTTCGTATTCTTGACTGAATACAAGCTTTACGGGTAATCGTTTTTTGGTGTAGTTTGCGCCTTCACCATTTTGGTGTTGGGCTAGGCGTATTTCTAGGTTGTTGGTGCTTCCTGTGTAGAAGCTATTGTCGGAGCATTGTAGGATGTAGATGTAGCCTTTCATTGGATTGTGCCTAGCTTGCCGTGCCCTTCGACTCCGCTCAGGGAACTGCTTTGTGGTTTTTTGTGGGCATTTATATTGGTTGTAGCGTAGTCAAATGTAACCGTCGTCTGAGACCTGTACTGAGCGGAGTCGAAGTAGGAGTCGAAGACAGAGGTGGCGTTAATTATCACAATAATCCCTTAACACTTTCCAACAACTCAGCAGTCTCCCCATCCAAAACCACCATCTCTGCCAATATTGCCTCAGGGCTTCGCAACGGTGCTTCTTCAGGCAAATTAGGATTTTTAACACTCAAATCCATTGTCCCTTCCTCAATCTCTGTAACCTTAAAATTCCAAGATTTCTCTGTTTCTGGCTTGGTTTTTTGCAGTTTAATAAACTCTGCCATGTCTTTATCATTGAGCGGATTAGTCTTTCCCATGTTTCTGCCAGGGTCTAGCTGGTAGTACCAAATGCTTTTAGTCGGTTCGCCTTTTTGAAAGAATAGCACCACGGTTTTTACGCCTGCCCCTAAGAATGTGCCAGAGGGCATATCTAAAATGGTGTGTAAGTTGGAGCCTTCTAAGATTAGTCGGCGTAGGGCTACCGAGGCGTTGTCGGTGTTACTAAGCACGGTGTTTTTAATCACAATCGCGGCACGTCCCCCCGTTTTTAGGCTTTTAATAAAGTGCTGCATAAACAGGAAGGCAGTTTCTCCTGTTTTTATGTCGAAGTTTTGTTGTACTTCTTTGCGTTCTTTGCCACCAAAAGGTGGGTTGGCAAGAATGACGTTGTAGCGGTTTTTTTCTTGAATATTACGGATGTCTTCACCCAGCGTATTGGTGTGGATAATATTAGGCGCTTCGATGCCGTGCAGTATCATATTCATAATGCCGATAACGTAGGCGAGGTTCTTTTTCTCTTTGCCGTAGAAGGTGTTTTGTTGCAGTGTTTTGATATTGCTGGTGGTTTCATTGCTTTCGGCTTTCATGCGCGTCAGCATGTAGTCGTAGCTTTCACATAAAAATCCGCAAGAGCCTGCTGCACCGTCGTAAACGGTTTCGCCTATTTGCGGGTCGGTGACTGCTATCATGGCGCGTATTAAGGGGCGCGGGGTGTAGTATTGCCCGCCGTTGCGCCCTGCGTTGCCCATGTTTTTTATTTTGGATTCATACAGGTGGCTAAGCTCGTGTTTGTCTTTGCTGGAGCGAAACGGTAGCTCGTCGGCGTAGTCTAAAATCTCGCGCAGGTTGTATCCGCTTTGGATTTTGTTTTTAAGCTCAGAGAAGATTTCGCCAATTTTGTATTCGATGGTTTGGGCGTTGTCGGCGGTTTGTTTAAATTTGGCAAGGTAGGGGAATAGCTTGCTGTCAACAAATTCAACCAGATCATTACCTGTCATAGCGATGTGATAGTCCACTTCGACTCCGCTCAGTGAGCCATCTTTTGGTTTTTTTGGCATTGCCCAAGTTTGCCAGCGGTATTCTGGTGCGAGTATGTAGTGGTATGTTTCACCTTCGAGTTCAGCCTCGTCGGCTTTGTCTTTTTCTAGCTCATCTAAGTAGCGTAGAAAGAGTATCCATGAGGTTTGACCGATATAGTCTAGCTCGCTGTCTGCGCCTGAATCTTTGTAGAGAATATCGTCGATATTTTTAAAGGTTTGTTCAAACATAGGTTGGTTTCTATCTCACAGAAATTCTGATCAGACTTGTTCAGAGGTTTGGGACATTCTTCACCGCTTGGGTGAAAGAAATACAAGAATGGACTGTACATCAAGGTGCGGTAAAATCCATACTGGTTTTGAGAAAGGCTTTATTCTCGTAGAAGTGATGACTTACAATTTTTGATAAATACGCTTCTAACGTCGATCACCCCAAGGGCTTTTATTACTACTCTTACCCTTCTTCTTACCTCTGTGGGTAGATTTGGAATGTCCCCCTTTGTTGCCTGCTCTGCGATTGCCTTTATTGGCACTATCCCAAGAGCCTGTTTTCTTGCCGTTTTTCTTGTCTTGTTCTTTTCTACGCCAGGCAGGTTCTGCACCTTCGGGCATCACAAGTTCTAAGCCAACACTTTCATAAAGGCTAATCATGCGTTTAACCGATAACTCTTCAAACTTGCCACTGCGTAAGCTTCGATCTAATTGAATATTGCCAAAACGTACACGGCGTAAACGGCTAACGGTAACGCCTTGCGACTCCCACAAACGACGTACTTCACGATTACGACCTTCTTTTAAAGTAACGTGATACCACTGGTTAGCCCCTTCACCACCTGCAAATCGGATGTTATCAAAACTAGCTAGGCCATCTTCCAGCATCACGCCATTTTGTAGGGTTTTGAGCATGTCTTTGGAGACTTCACCCAAGACACGTACCGCGTATTCGCGTTCAATCTCAGATGAGGGATGCATGAGTTTATTAGCCAAAGCACCATCATTAGTAAATAGTAACAAGCCATCGGTATTAATATCTAAACGACCTATTGAAATCCAACGCCCTGGATTAAGTTCTGGCAAGTTATCAAAAACAGTTTGCCGACCTTTGGGGTCATCTCGCGTACAAATTTCACCCACTTGTTTGTGGTATAGCAAAACAGCGGGGGCAGCATTAAGCTTAGTCGATAGGCGTAGCTTCTGACCTCGCAGAATAACATCAGACTGATCAGTAATCTTTTGACCTAAAGTAGCGGTTTTACCATTAACAATAACAGCGCCATCAGCAATCCATCGCTCAATTTGACGACGTGAACCGTAGCCCGCTCGGGCCAGTAATTTTTGTATGCGTTCTTCTTCCATGCATTGATTATGACATACTAGGTCTGAAATAACCTGCTTTCTGGTTTAACAAAATCAAGGCTGATCAACGACCAGCCTTGATTCTTTGAGAGTAATGAACAAGTACATGTGTTAATGCACTTGTATTTTTCTACGTTTATGATGTCTAGACTTATTGACTTCAACACGCAGCACGCCATGCTTGTAAGTAGCCTCAGCATTTTCAGGATCAACTTCATACCCTAAAGGTAATGCACGCTCAAAGCGGCCATAGGCACGTTCTTTAACGCTATAACCTCCCTCGTGCCTTTCTTGTGCGAAGTGTTTTTCACCCTTTATATAAAGTACATTGTCAATAACGCTGATATCAAAGTCGCCTTCCTGCATACCAGGTGCTTCGAGGTCGATGATGACTTTATCATCGTTGTCATAGACGTCTGCACTCAATAAGCCCCAACGGGTTACGCCCACCGTATTATCACGATCTTCTTCAGAACTGTGAAAAGGGGTTAGCGCATTACTAGCGCGGTTTACTAAATGATTCCAGCCATTGCTAATGGAATCCCAAGTGCGATTAAATGTTTTTGATACATTGTTTAAATCAATCATAGGAATACCTCCTTATTTACTCTACTGTTACAATTCTTGATAGCTGTTTACGCGGCTTTTACCTCAACCTTTCGGGGTTTATGCTTCTCAGAACGTGGAATAACCAGTTTCAAAACACCATCTTTCAAATGGGCATCTATTTTGCTGCTATCCAGTTCAGCACTTAACGTAAACTTGCGACTGAATTTACCCGCACGAACATCCATAAAAGTAGGGTTTAAATCATCAGGTGTTTGTAAATCCACATGTCCTTCAATAGTAAGTACATCGTTATCAACATTGACATCTAAAGACTTATGATTCACTCCTGGTAAGTCTACTAGTACAGTAGCTCCCTCTTTAGTTTCATGGATGTCAGCAACAGGCCTAACTACTCGAGGCTGTTCAGGCTCAAGTTGTGTGGAGTAATTGTGGTTTTGAACCTCGTTTTCACGCTGGATTGCTGCTTCTTTGTTAGCATTTTTAGTGGTTGTCATATTCATTATAAACCTCCTTACACATTGACTTTTATTTGATGTGGACGGACTTCTTCCTTTTTTGCCACATTAATATGCAAAATACCATCTCGATATATTGCTTCTGTTTTATCAGGATCTACCGTTTCAGGTAATGCAATAGTGCGTTTAAATTTACCGATAAAACGCTCACGTCTGCTAAGACTTTCATTATCATCAAGTTCATCGGCTTCGCGGTTCCCTGAAATACTTAATAAGTTTTTTTCAAGTGTCACATCTAATTCATCTGCATTCATGCCAGGTGCAAAAAGATAAATTTCAACACTTTTATCAGTAACGCCCATATTGACCTGAGGATAATATGGCTGCTGATTACGTCGTGGTGTAACTGTTGAAAAACTTGGTGCGAATACCTCATCTAAACCTTCAAACAGTGAAGGAGAAAAGCGCAACATATTAGAAATCATTAGGCACCTCCTCTTAAATTAATGTTGTGTCTTAAACTCAAGCTATGTTTGCTTGATTTAATTTCAAGATCTTTTTTTATATTTTTATTATTTAAGTATAGAAACCGTCATCTCTCTGACAGTTTGTTATAAACAATCTACGACATTATTTGCTTTCTCGATACTAAAAGTGGATACCTTTTTCTTCGTTAATCAGCGCTATTTCTAAACTTCTTTTTACTTGAGATCTTTCGTGCAAAGGTCTCTATTTATATAACTGTCAGGACGATGACAGTTATCATCTCTTGAAATCGCTATATTCGTTCCCACGTAGCAATTAAGGAAACTGAACAAGTCATGATTTGTTTTCCTGAGGCTAGAATCTGCCAATTTTTCGCTATAAAAGTGACCAATATCTACGGCTATTGCTAACTTTTCTATCAAAAACCTGACAAATTCTATCTGCTGAAAGCTTCTAAGTTTCGCTAAAGCTCAGCTAAGTCACAGAAATTTCGATCAGACTCATTCAGACCTTCCTTAAGTTATCTGTGTTTTGATACGGTTTTGATACACAGGTGCTTTAGCAAATATTGAAAAGAGGTATTTAGTTATGGAAAAGAAGATAATCCGATCATTAATAGCGGTTGCTATGGCAGCAACAACACAGTCTGGATTGGCTGAGAATAGTGTGAATCAAGGGCTATTAAATGCTAATGAACATAGTACTATTCAAATGAAGAAACCACACAAATATAGCACTTGGCTAGGTGTATCTCTTGCTCCTGTACCACTGGCTTTATCGACACAGCTTGCTTTACCCAATAAGCAGGGTGTAATGGTGGAGTCAGTTGTTTTAGGCTCTCCAGCAGAAAAATCAGGTTTAACTCGTTTTGATATTGTACTGAGTTTTAATAATCAAAAACTATTCTCCCCTCAACAATTAGCACAGCTTGTTTCAGCGGCTAAGCCTGATGACGAGGTAACCTTGAGTATTATTAGGGCAGGGGTAAAGCAAGACATTAAAGTAAAACTGGGGCGCAATGTGGCTGCACAGCGAATGCCACAACACTTTCAGAATAATTTCGGAATGCAGCCCTTTACACCTTTTCAGTTCCCGAGCCAAACATTCTCTGGAATGCCAAACTTTTGGTCTAGTCCGCTTCCTTCTTTTGGCAGGCCTTATTTAACTCAACCCATATTCCCTAATTTTGGAGTACAAGGCAATATGCCTAATCTTGCTCCCAACACACTATCAGGGAAAGGTGGAAGTGTAATGCAACAGTTTGAATCTATCAGTATTCAACAAAAGGGTGATGGTGAATATAAGGCGAAAGTACAATTTCAGGAGAATAATGGTGAAAAGAAGGAGTTTTTGTTTGAAGGTAAATACGATGAGGTGCGTAAGCAAATTAAAGAGGCTAAAGGCTTGCCTGAAAGTAAGAAAAACAGCTTGTTAAATGCACTTAAAAATAATCCTAATCAATTGATGCCTGATGGTTTCATGAGTATTCCACAAATGGGTGTTTTTCCGGCTACCCCAGCGTTTGAGAAGTTCTTCAATCACAATCATGCACCTGAGCTTAACAATGGTAGAACAAAGCTCTAACTGCCTATCATAAGCATTTTGTGCGAAGGTAGTGTCTATAGTCTCCATTCTTTGGAGGCTATAGATTACTGCATTCATGATTATCCTTGTATAACAAACGCTATCCTGTTTCATCAATACCCTAATAACGATACAATCACTCGCTATTTATTCATCGTCAAAGAGTGATTATGCTCCCAACTACTTTGCACCCAACGCTTCCAAACACTCCAGAAGAAATCGTTCATTGGGGGCAATTACACGGTTGTTCGCAAGATTTATTATTAGCCCAAACCGCTAAGCATTTCGAAGGGTTGATTGTGCTGGTTACTGCCGATATGAACGAGGCTTACAAGGCTGAGCTGGGTATCAGCTATTTTATTGATAAAGAAAACATTCACGTGTTCCCTGATTGGGAAACCTTGCCTTACGACGTGTTTTCACCCCTAGAAGACATCGTCTCAGACCGATTAAAAACATTGGCATTACTGCCTCAAACCAAACAAGGGATTTTGATTGTATCGGCGGCTACGTTAATGCATGTATTGCCCCCAGTTGACTTCATCAGAGCCAATACACTCACCCTGAAAACAGGTGACACACTAGACATTGAGCTGCTACGTGAAGAGCTAGACACATCGGGCTACCGCAACGTAAGCCAAGTGTTAGAACATGGTGAATATGCTACCAGAGGCTCATTGATTGATCTATTTCCAATGGGCGCAGACCATCCATATCGGATTGATTTATTTGATGATGAAATCGACACGATTCGTCAATTTGATGCTGAAACCCAGCGTAGTAGTGAAAAACAAGACAGTATCGAACTACTACCTGCACATGAGTTTCCGTTTACCAAAGACGGCATTCTGACGTTTAAACAAAACTACCGTACGCAGATCGAAGGCGACCTCACGCAAAGTATCATTTATAACACCATTAGCGAAGGTACAGCGCCATCGGGTATCGAATATTACATGCCTTTGTTTTTTGAACAGACGGCTACATTGTTTGATTATTTACCCAAAAATGCGTTGGTTATACAGTCTGAAGAAGTGCAAACAGCGGCTGAGGACTTTATCGCAACCGTTGCTGATCGTTATGAACAACGCCGTTATAACACTGAAAGGCCTATCTTAGCGCCTGAGCAACTCTTTCTTTCGGCTGAAAAGCTGAGTGAGTTGATTAGCCCGTATCAGCAAGTGATTACCCACGCGTTTAAGCAAGAAAAGAACTGCATTAACTATCCTATTACCCCACTGCCTTCTCTGCTCATTCAGCCTCGTGCAGAAATCCCATTAATGGCACTCAAAGCCTTCTTTAAAAGCCATGTAGGTAAAACCTTGATGGTGGCGGAGTCAGCAGGTCGTCGTGAAGAGCTGATTGGTTTACTACGCGATAACCAATATTCGCCCGTTACGGTAGAAAGCTGGCACGAGTTTTTAGAAACTGATAACAATCTGTGTATCACCGTTGCCCCAATGGTGGATGGCCTATGGTTGCAGGATGAAAAAATAGCCATTATCCCAGAAGCGTTATTGATTGGTCAGCAGGTTCAACAGCAACGCAGACGTAGAAAGCCCACCCGCGATGCGGATGCTATCGTACGCAACCTAACTGACTTGAGTGAAGGTGCGCCCGTAGTGCATGAGGAGCATGGCGTAGGTCGTTATTTAGGGATGCAAACGATTGATACAGGAGGTAACGAGGCGGAATACCTGATGTTGGAATACGCGGGGAAAGACAAGCTTTATGTACCTGTTTCTTCTTTGCATTTAATCAGTCGCTACACTGGCACAAGTCCAGAGAATGCGCCTCTGCACAAGCTCGGGACAGGTCATTGGGATAAGGTTCGTAAAAAAGCCGCGCAGAAAGCCCACGATGCCGCCGCCGAATTATTAGAAATACATGCACGTCGAGCCGCACAAAAAGGGCATAGTTTCCATATTGATTTGGTTGAATACAATCATTTTTCTTCATCCTTTCCTTTTGAAGAAACCCCAGATCAGCTGGGTGCGATAGAGCAAGTTTTACGAGATATGCAATCCGACCAGCCAATGGATCGTGTAGTGTGTGGTGATGTAGGCTTTGGTAAAACCGAAGTGGCGATGCGTGCCACCTTTGTTGCCGCTAATGCAGGCAAGCAAGTCGCCATCATTGCACCCACCACCTTGTTAGTTCAACAGCACTTTCAAAACTTTAAAGATCGCTTTGCAGACTGGCCGTTTGTGATTGAATCGCTTTCGCGTTTCCGCACCGCTAAGGAAACCAGAGAAACCTTGCAAAGAATGGCAAGTGGCAAGGTTGATATCGTTATCGGTACTCATAAATTACTGCAAAAAGACATTAATTTTAAAGACTTGGGGCTAGTAGTAGTAGACGAAGAGCATCGTTTTGGGGTGCGTCATAAAGAACAGCTTAAAAAGATGCGTTCTAATGTTGATATGCTAACGCTTACGGCTACGCCTATTCCACGAACGTTAAACATGTCATTAGCGGGCTTACGTGATTTGTCGATTATTGCCACTCCACCTGTCGCGCGTCATGCCGTTAAGACCTTTATTAATGAATGGGATAAAACCATGATTCAGGAAGCCTGCGCGCGTGAACTATCGCGTGGCGGGCAGGTTTACTTCTTGCATAATGAAGTCAAAACTATCGACAAAATTACTAAAGAATTATCGGATATTCTGCCTGATACTAAAATCCGCTACGCCCACGGACAAATGCGTGAGCGCGAGCTAGAAGCGATTATGGAAGACTTCTATCATCAGCGTTTTCATGTACTAGTAGCCACTACCATTATCGAAAGCGGAATCGACATTCCCACCGCTAACACCATTTTAATCAATCGAGCGGATAAGCTAGGGCTAGCACAGTTACATCAAATACGCGGACGGGTAGGGCGCTCACATCACCGTGCCTATGCGTACTTAATTACCCCACCTATTAAGACATTAACCGTCGATGCCAAAAAGCGATTAGAGGCGATAGAGTCGTTAGAAGATTTAGGTGTAGGCTTCACCTTAGCCTCCCACGATTTAGAAATCCGTGGTGCAGGTGAGTTGCTGGGTGAAGACCAAAGCGGGCAAATCCAAGAGATTGGTTTTTCACTGTACAACGAGCTACTAGATCGGGCTGTTAAAGCGCTAAAAGCGGGTGAATTGCCCCAACTAGACAAACCGAGCAACGAATCTACAACGGTTGATATTAGCGCTCCCGCACTCATTCCCGCAGACTACTTGCCTGATGTACACAACCGTTTGATCTTATACAAACGCGTAGCTAGCGCGGCTGATAAAGACGCATTACGCGAGCTACGAGTAGAAATGATAGACCGCTTCGGGCTATTACCAGACTTAGTGAACAATTTATTTACCGTTACGGACTTAAAACTACATTCCGAAAAACTAGGCATAAAAAAGCTCGATCTAGGGCCGCTAGGTGGACGAATCCTTTTCCATGAAACGCCGAATATTGATGTCGGTAAGCTAATTGGAGTTATCCAAAAACGCCCATGGGAATTAAAGCTAGACGGGCAAAGCAAGCTACGCTTTGAATATGAGCAGGAAGATGATATTGAAGCGCGGGTACAATGGATTAAACGTTTGTTTGCTGAAATTGCTTATGACTAACGGATGTTTTGTTCATAGTTATATGGGTCGAACAGACGCATTGGGGGTACAAGTAGTGAGAGTGAATCAGGCAACTCTTCAGATGGTAACTAATTTAGTTACCATCCAAAAAGGATGCTTTTAGGGGGTATGAACTGAATCATGTTGCCAAAATAGTCGGTAATTATCTTCATACAAAGACTCTTCATGACGAAATGTAATCTTGTGGTCGCCTGCTTCAAGAAATACTTGATTAGAAGACACATGATTAGCATCGGAGCAATCATGCGTATTAGGGAATACACAACTGCCATGGGTTCCATACCACCAGCCTACACGTCCTTGAATATCTAACCCGCGTACAGAAGCACCTTCAATCACTATGTCTATGGCATCATCACCATCTATGTAAAATCTATAAAATCCAGATTCTGGGATGGTAATATAGCCTGCGATTTTACTGAGATAGAAATCACTTGCACCATGAGGATTGTTATTTGCACCTGTTGTATTAATGAGTGCTATGGGTGAACTACCTTGAGGGTTTGCCTCAACTTGCTCAAATAGCTGATCCATCTCTTCTTTGCTAGCAGGGTCGCTACCATGTTCAACTAATCCTGTAATATCAAAGGTAGTTAAAGTGAGATTATTAAATGCAGCTGCGGGAACAATTTCCTGATCCCAGCTTTCTCCTGGTTGATGTGCGCCACCAGAAGCAGCAGTATAGGTAGCATCTATGACTTTCCATGTTCCAAAGGATTGGTATCTAATTCTGATATAGACGGTGCTACCATCAGTCGGTAAACCAGTAACCTCAATACTAATGGATTCATTGGGTGTTGTACTATTGGTATTACCACCCGTGAAGTAATCAGCAGCTCCCTCTGAGCTCCCTGCAATAAGCTCCCATTGCTGCAGGGAAGAAAAGGCTATATTAGGACGCCATACGAACGTTACAGATGAACCTGACAAGGTTGAACCTGGAGCAGGGCTTTGTATTCTAGCCTGCGAATCATGTTCCCAAAATAGTCGGTAATTATCTTCATACATAGACTCTTCATGACGAAATGTAATTTCATGGTCACCTGCTTCAAGAAATACTTGATTAGAAGACACATGATTAGCATCGGTGCAATCATGCGTATCAGGGAATACACAACTGCCATGAGTTCCATACCACCAGCCTACACGTCCTTGAATGTCAAGCCCACGTACCGAAGCTCCATCAATCACCAAGTCTATGGCATCATCACCATCTATGTAAAATCTATAAAGTCCAGATTCTGGGATAGTAATATAGCCCGTGATTTTACTGAGATAGAAATCACTAGCTCCATGAGGATTATTATTTGCACCTGTTGTATTAATAAGTGCTATGGGTGAACTACCTTGAGGGTTTGCCTCAACTTGTTCAAATAGCTGATCCATCTCTTCTTTGCTAGTAGGGTCACTACCATGTTCAACTAAACCCGCAATATCGAAAGTAGTTAATGTAAGATTATTAAATGCAGCTGCGGGAACAATTTCCTGCTCCCAGCTTTCTCCTGGTTGATGTGTATCATTAGCAGCATAAGCCTGAGACACAAAGCTGAGAATAAATAGTGTCATAAAAACTATTTGAAACAGCCTACTTTGAATATTTATTAATATTTTAAATGAGTCCATTACATTTTTCTCCTTTTGTAAAATATAGATAACCCTATGCTTTCCAGAAAGAGTATATTTAAGTGGCTGAATATTATTGAATTATTATTCAGAGCTTCCTCAAATAACCACTTTATTTATGAAAACTCACACAGTATTTTTTTAGGTTCATCCGTTAAGTGCGTACTTTTCTCAGACGCCTGAGCTAACAAAATGAGCGTGAACATGCCTAAATATGATCTTTGCTACCAAACAGAGATCACGGCATGTCCACGACCTTACTTTACCACG
>JALXAX010000163.1 GCA_026991755.1 Thiotrichaceae bacterium
CTTCTTACAATACCAATTCTTACCCTGAAAATAGTAGTTTAAGGTAGAAATAGAGCAATAAACAGTTACTATTTTCTATTATAACAATATCTTAACTTGGTTCGACCCCTCTATAAATCTTCCACCAGTTCTTTGATGATCAGGTTAGCTTCTTCAAGCGTGGTCGCTGCACTGGAAAGATTATCTAGATTCAAAATTAATTATCACTGGTAACTAATTGATAGAAATATAGTACATCTTTTCTATTTATGCTTGTTTATAGTGCGTGAACGCTTACGTTGGCTGACCCTATGAAGCACAAGATAGTGACAACATATCAATCATTGGATAAGCTTTTTTAGTAGCTTCTTGCTCATTAATTAAGCCATATTTAATCAAATCCGTAGATAAGTAGAATGCAGGGTAGTTATTATCAGAATGATACTCCATAAAGTCCATGATTCCCGAACGGTACAATTGAGGCGTACACCCGTACTGGGAAAAGATTAAAGATAGTTTTTTAATATACCCACTAGATTCAATAACATTAGCAATTAGGTCTAAATATCCTTTTCTTCCCATAGAATCAAAGTTTTTTTTAAAATCCTTTGACCATCCTTTATTTTCATTAATGCTCTTTAATAGTACAGGAAAGTTAATGCTCTTATTTGACAGAATCAACTCTATTGATTGGATGTTTTTAAACCTTCCTACAAGCTGAAAATGGCTAATAAACTGTGATAAATCACGTTGAAATCTTTTCATATTAATAGTTAGGCATTGATAATGGATTTTGTGAGACCTATTTTCTTCATCAATATATAAGTTAAGCGAACAACCGTTCAAGTGATGCATTGAATACTGGTTACTATAATTCTCATGTGTGTATTGTCGAACAACACTATTGTAGTTTAAAAGTATCAAAAAAATAATAGCAACAATAATTAGAACTATCTTTTTCAATTTGATAAATCCAAGAAATAGAGTTGCTTGCCTCTATTGATATAGTCTTCTGTGCTACTTCCATTACCGACCATATTATAATTATCATATTGAACCCACCCCCAAAGCCAACTGGTATGAGTGTGAGCTAACAAGTCGATATGAAAATTTTCGAAGTAAGCGATCCCTTTTCTTCCATCAAGGTCACTCAGGTTGTTAATCCTTTTAGAATAATTAGCAACACCTAGGTATCTAGCAAGCTCAGCTGCTCCCATAACATATTTTTTACCGTATTTATCTTTAAGTATACGGCTGCGGGGACTGAATCTGTCTAAAAAGTTACTATACCCTGCACGATTAAATGCGTTTGATAACCTAACAGCGCATGACCCTCCGTTGCTAGCCCTGATTGCATCATCAGCCCACTTCGGAAAATCCTTATCTCTTAATGTGGCTGTGGTACCTTGATATGCATTTTTCAGCCTTGAAAAAGAATATAATCCATTTAGATCATAATTAACAAGTATATTACTAAGACTATAGATATAACTATTCTCTCCTCCACTCAACCCAATAGGATCACTTTGAACATACCTACCCGTCAAAGGATTATAGTCCCGATTAAAGTTATAATGCTTCCCCGTCTCTTGATCATAGTACTGTCCAGGAAACCTAAGATTATAATTCAATGCCACCTGATCGCCATCCACATCTTCATTCGGCTGGCTCTCTCCAAACGGTTTACTACTCCATGCCCAAAGAGCTTGGTTGTTCTGGCTTGCTGTGATGATTCTCGGAGTATCTATCTGGTCGGCATAAATCCGGTAGGTAGTATCTCCTTTTAACAGTGCAATGGGTATACTTCCAAAATAAACCGTTTCTTGAATCGAGCTACCATTTCCATCGTATTCCGCAAAGATGCGATCATTGTCCCATCCATAGAGTGTAGTACCGTTTGCGGTTGTTTTCTTAACGCGCATGTTATTGGCGTTATAGAGGTAGCTGTTTTCTGAGTCTACCTGTATCAGGCGGTTTCTGGCATTGTAGGTGTAGCTGTGCTCGCCATCGTTAATGATATTCCCATTGTTATCGTACTGGTATTCGATATCACCGACTTTGCTTAGGCGGTTGGTGTTTTCTAGGATGCTGTAGACGGCCTGTACTTCAACTCCGCTCTGCTCGCCATCGGCATCATCTTTTAGTTCTAGGCGATTGCCATTGGCGTCATAACTAAAGCCTTGGCTTTGTAGAATCGGGTCATTTGCATTTTGGATAGATTGGTTCTTGCTATAGTTTGTTAGGCGGCTTAGGGCATCGTACTGGAAGCTTTTGTATTCATCGCTGTTGCTGTCTTGCCAGCCTGTGATATTGCCCAGCTTGTCGTAGTCGAGGGTTCGGATGCTGTTGCCTAACGAGAAGCTTTTTAATCGTCCATTGTCATCGTAGATTCGGGTGTATGCAGTGCCGTCTGCCCATGTCCAGCCAGTGAGTTGGTTAGCGGCGTTGTAGGTGATGTTGGTGATCAGTGGGCTGCCGTCTACTGAGAGAGTGTTGATTTTATCGACATCGTAGGTGTAGCTGATGACTTTTCCACTGGGGTAGGTGACACTTTGTAGTTTGTCGTTTTCATCATAGCTGTATTTTAAGCTGAGTGTGGTGGTATCGATCAGGCTATCTTTTTGCGTGACTTTGCCTTCGCTGTCATAGTTGAGTGCAGTGCTGCCACTTTGGTCGGTAATTTTGCACAGGTTGCCTATGTGACACGTATCGTATTGGTAGGCAATGGTCAGGTCGGGCGCGTCATCCCAGCTTTCGCTTATCTTCCTGTTCAGGATGTCGTAGCTGATGCGGTGGATGTTGTCTTTGGCATCGGTGATGGTGATTTGGTTGCCGGAAACATCGTATGCATAAGTTGTTGAGCCTCGATCGGGGCTTGTTTCCTTGATAAGTTGATTAAAATTGTCGTATTCAAAGGTCGTAGTGGCTCCATTGGGAGCGGTGACTTTAGTGCGGTTGCCGTTGATGTCGTAGGCGTATTGGGTTTCTCCACCTAAAGGGTCAATGGTTTTTACAACGCGGTTTTCTCCATCGTATTCACTGGTGGTTACATTGCCGTTGGCATCAGTTGTTTTTATTTGGTTGCCGTTTTGGTCGTATGCGTAAGTGGTTTCATTGCCTGTGGCATCAATGCTCTTGACGAGTTGGCTTTTGTTGTCGTAGATGGATTGACTAGAGAGGAGTACGTTGCCGTTTTTATCCATGACTTTATTGGCAGTCTGGTTGCCATTGCTATCGTAACTGTTTTCAGTGATGTTGCCCTCTTGGTCGATGGTTTTGACTAGATTTCCAGCTTTGTCGTATTCACTTTGGCTGGAACTGCCATCGGGGTAGGTGACTTTTGTTTGTCGGCCGAGTATGTCGTATTCGTAGTCGGTGCTTTGTCCATTGCTGATGGTTTTGATGAGTCTGCCTGCGACATCGTACTGGTTTTCGGTGATGATGCCGTTGGCATCTTCGGTTTTTAAGGCTCTGCCTGTGGCATCAAATTCGAGTGTTTTGTTTTCTTGTCCTAGGGCGTTTTTGGTGGCGGTGCGGTTGCCTTGTGCGTCGTAGGTGTTTTCTGTTGTGGCGCCATTGGCTGCGGTGGTGCCTTTGCTTTGTCCGTTGGCAGTATAGGCAAATTGGGTTTCTCTGACATCAAAGTCGGCTGATTTTAGTAGATTTGTTTTGCTGAGTTTTCTTAAAGCAATGACCTGTTTTTTGCTTTTTCCTGCGAATTTTTTGTTGCCTGGTTTGACGACGCCTTCGATGCGCTTGGTGAGTAGTCCCTTGCTGTCGTATTCAGAGAAGGTGACTTTGCCTGGTTCTACTTGTTTGACGGCTTTACGGAAGTTGGGGTGCCAGTCGGTAAGGGTGGTTTTGGCGTTAGGTGTGCCTGCGGAGGTGGTTCGTGAGACGAGCAGGCCTCGGTAGTCGTAGACGGTTTGGGTGATGGTGCCGTTTTTGGCGGTGATTTTGGCGGGGTAGCCAT
>JALXAX010000164.1 GCA_026991755.1 Thiotrichaceae bacterium
CTTCCAAAGTCTAATTGCATAGCTCTACTCAAATGAATCGATTGGGGTTGAAGTGATTATACTAATTTTTGGGAGGTTAATCAGAGTTTCCTTAAGGAAGCTCTGAACAAGTCATGAGCGGTTTTCTCGACGCTGAAATTCCACCCGACTTAATCAGCTTCCTAAATAAACATCTCCTCTTGCAACTTGGATGATCATCTGAAATACTATTTAAGATGATCGTCTTAAAATAAAGGTGTAAAATGAAAACGATATTAGTAACGGGAGCAAACGGTTTTATTGGAAGTCATGTGCTTACTTATTTATCAAATCAACCTAATGAAAAAATTAGACTTATCGCAGCTTGCCGAAATAGACACAAGTTACCAGCAGGTTATTCGGGTGAGGTTCGTGAAGGTGATTTACGCGACAACCAGTATTTATCGATGTTATTAAATGATGTCGATATTATCGTCAATGGGATGGCATGGTCATCTCTGTGGGGAAATATTAAATATTCACGAGAACTATTTTATGAACCCAACATAAAGCTTATCGATCAATATCTGATGAGTAATGCTAGTCAATTTGTAAATATTAGTACAACAGCTGCAGCCGCTCCTGACCACTCATTTGATCCAATGTCTGAGGGCATTCCTAGAGCTTTTTGGCCTCATTTAGTCAACGTGATTCATATCGAAAACTATCTAAAGAGATGTGCAACCGATAATAAAAAAGTGGTCAATATGCGTTTAGGTATCTTTGCAGGTGAGCGTTATGCCTTGGGTGTGTTACCTATTTTGATACCACGCTTAAAAACTCATTTAGTCCCTTGGGTAAAGGGTGGAAAAACACATTTAGCTATTACAGATGGAAGAGACTTAGGGATGGGAGTAGGTCTTGCGGCACTGAAAAATTCAACAACAGCTTATAATGCTTACAATATTGTGGGTAAAGAAATCCCTACTGTGCGTGAAGTTATTCTGTTTTTGCATGACGAATATGGTTATCCGAAGCCTCACTTTAGCGTACCTTTTGCCATTGCTTATCCATTTGCGTGGATGATGGAAAAACTGGATGTTATTGTGCCATGGGAACCTTTAATTGTGCGTAGTATTGTACATTTATTGGAAGATACTCATGTCAATAATGATAAGGCAATAGAAGAGCTTGGTTATAAACCTCAATATGACTGGCGCGAGACAATTCGACTGCAACTAGCTGAAATGAGTGCTAAGCAAGACAAACCAATGAGCATGGCTAAGCCTGTTTAACCTCTGATTAAGCCTTCAAGACTCTGTGGACTAAAGTTGATATCTCTGTTACATATTGTGCTAAGACAGGATTTCAAGGTATGGTTAGCCAATGGCAAGACGAGAAAAAACAACACAGGTTCGCGAACAGATTGTTAAAAGGACAGATGATCTTCTCTATAAGAAAGGCTTCAATTTAATGTCATTTACTGATATTGCTGAAGTTGCTGATGTACCGCGTGGTAACATTTATTACTACTTCAAAACTAAAGATGACGTACTAAAAGCGGTAATAGAATACCGAATTGAAGGTATGAAACAGATGTTAACAGAGTGGGAAACTAACTACCCGACCCCTCTACAACGTTTAAAACGTTATGCCCAAATCCCTCTTAACGAGAAACAGCGTGTCATTGAATATGGCTGCCCCATGGGGACTTTAAACTCAGAATTGGGAAAGTCTCAAACCTCTTTACAGCACTTAGCCAAGCAACAGATGGATATCTTCAATAACTGGCTAACTAAACAGTTTACCTTGCTGATTGCAGACCAGGGATCTAACCAATCTGCAGCAGAATTGGCAGAACATCTACTCATTCTTACACAAGGAATGAGTGTGATTTCGCATATTTATAAGGATGAGTCTATCCTGTTAAGAGAGGTTCAAAACATAGAAAAATGGTTAGATAGCTGCGTAGCGACTGTATAACTTTGAAGCTATAAAAGAGGCAACCACTAACTCTATCCAACTTAGCGGCAATGTAATCAGCAACAGAGCGCCTTTAGCTAATCCCATATTCACCATTGCCACCCAGAATAATACAAAGAGTAGTGCCCACGAAAGAGTGCCTGAAATAATAATAGATCGAAACCTATTGCCAAACTTTTGTGCGTAAAGCCAGAAGATGAAAACAGTTAGCCCTGTTAACAATGTATCCCACGCTCCCCATATTGAGAAAACCGTTAAATTCATAGGAGCTACATTACTGATTTCACTTAAGAATGAGCGCATCTCAGGCATTACAAAGACAAAGTATCTAAACACCTCAGATATATTTATCCAAATACTTGTTAACAAAGTGGTAACAACAAATTCTTTCCAACTAAAATAGCTATTCATAACAATCTCTTATTTTATAGTGATTGCTATATTATAGGTATTGGTAAGTTATAATTCCAGCTTGTTTAACATGGAAAGCGTTGATTGTTTAAGCACATCACTAGAATAGTCTAAGCGGCTTAGCACTAGTAAACCTTGATAGCTCATCAGCAAGGTTGAAGCTGTTTCTTCTAATTCATCATCTGTACGAATAGGTTGATTGTCATTAGCTCTCACCAACTCGTGATGAAATGCACTTTTTATCATGTCCAGTCCTTGCTGAATTTTTCTAGAGGCTTCAGGGATTGAGACTCCAAGCTCTGTCGCTGTATTTGTTAGCAAGCAGCCTATTTTTACATCATCGGGTTTTGCTTGCTCAATGACTGATAAGAAAAAACTTTTGATATTTTCAATTGGGGTGGACGGGCTTTTTAAATATTGATTAATTCTTTGTTCAACCACCTGTATTAGATAGTGATCGATGGTTTTTAAGAAAAGGGATTCTTTACTTCCATAGGCATGGTAAATACTGGGTGCGGTGATATTAAGAGCTTTTTCCAAGTCTTTAATTGATGTGTTGCCGTATCCTTTTTCCCAAAACAGGGGCATCGATTTATTTAATAAATCGGTATTATTATATTTGCGTGGTCTTGGCATTATTTCACCTTAAAACTATCCATATCATACTACTCCAGCAATATCGGTTTGATGAGTACTAGTTAAAAATGTCAGTATATTGAAAGACAAGGTTGTAGGCTGGCGGTGACGAAGGAACCCAACAAACACTGTTGTGTTGGGCTTCGTGCCTCAGCACCAACCTACAGGTTAACTTCTTACAGATATAGTCATTTTAAACGGATTGATGTACTAGCTACTATAAGACCTTTACAGGAAAGAATTAGCAATAGGAAAATGAGTGTAGGTCTTACTAAAACCTGAATCCATGACTTCACTATAGAACAGAACTCAGGCTATTGATTCATCGAGGATCAGGTAAAAATTAGCACGATAAGAACGAATTATAAACCAACTATAGGTACTCTATTTAACCTATTAATCGTAGCTAAAGCCAATCATTGTTAGAGTCTAAACAAATAATAAAAGTAACTACTCAGCGTAATCCGTAACTGCTCGGATTGCCCTCTATTTTGTTCATGAGCAAGGCAAAGCGCGCAGTTTATAAGCGTAAATGAGCACTTTCAAAGCTACCGCGTCCTGTTTTCGCTCCTCACCTACATCCCTGTAGGCGACACAGCTAATGGGCAAAACAGAAGGTAAGCTGAGCAGTTACCAATAAAGAGGCTTATGCTTCAATAACAAACAGGGTTCAACTATGTCATTAAAAACACTTTCTCGCGGTTTTCCTATAGCACTTATCTTTATCGCTATCATTTTCCTCTACTTTCTATTCTCACGTTCAATTTTCTATGCGGAGCCTGGTTTTGTTTATCATGTACGTACGGTTACAGGATCAGAAGAAGTAGTAAATGATGTAGGTTATCAATTTTATCCCTTTGGTCGCTGGAACTCATGGAAGCGCGCAATGACCGTGCAAGCCGTTATTGGTAGCAATGAAAATATTGATAATGCCGAAAGTGAAGGTACATCAACTTCTGCCAGTTTGCCTCCGCTTAATATCATGTTTTTAGATCAGGTAGATGCTCACGCACAAGCAACTGTACGCTTTTCGATGCCAACAGATCGTGAAAGCTTTCTTCGTTTAGCACATGAATATCGTAGTCCTACTAACTTATTAAGAACGGCACTCATTCCTGCTTTTAAAGAAACGTTACAAGCAACGGCTTCGTTGATGAGTGCTGAAGATTATTATTCAGGTAGCCGAACCGCTTTCAACAATGAATTTGAGAATCAAATGACTAATGGGGTCTATCTGATTAAGCGAGAGGAAGTTTCTCGTCGTACACTTCGTAGATCAACCTCAAGTGCTAACGCGACTCTAGGGAAAGATCAGGCTGAATACGGTGATGACCACAAGATCTCTTTCGAAGTCAGAAAAGTATTGGATGACACGGGAGCACCTATTCGTAAGAAACAGCGTTTTATCGACTTTTCAATCGCAGTGGTTGAAGCAAGAATCACCGATATGCAGCCTAATAAACGTTTTATCGAGCGTATGCAACTTAAACAAAAAGCCTCAGCAGATCGTGCGATTGCTAGAGAGCAACGTGTACAAGAACAAGAGCAGCGTTTGCTGGTGATTGCACGTGGCGAGCGAGAAGTAGCCCAACGTCAGGCTGAAGCTAAAGTTGATCAAATCCAGAAGACTACTGAAGCTGAAACAGATAAACAATTAGCGTTGACCAACGCTCAAAAGTTTAAAGAGCAAGCGGTTATCGAAAAGGAAACCGCAGAAATCAACCTAGAAAAAGCGCAGGTAGAAGCCAAAACCCAGCGCACTCTGGCCGAAGCAGAAGCTTATGAGAAACGTGTTTTACTGGAAGCTGATAATGCATTAGCCGCTAAGCTTAATGCTGAAATTAAGATTCAGGAATTATGGGCTGGCGCTTTTGCTAAACGCCAAGTTCCTACAACTGTTTTTGGTGGCTCATCAGGTGCTAACAGTACACCTGTTGGCTCTGACAGTGAAGTTCGCTCATTTATGCAAATGCTTACTTTAGATGCAGCCAAACGACTAAGCTATGAACGTGATGTGAAAACTGAAGGACTTAAGAGAGTGGATACTATTAAGGCTGTAAGTAAATAATCACTCTGTTGTGAAGCTTTTTGGTATGACAGTGCAGAGCATGACAGCTAGACATCGCTCCAGCGTCGTACCAAATTGGAGTAGACATTACTTACATGACGCGTTTCATCGGCTTCTGGTTGCTTATCCAGTAATATCTCACGAGCGCCTGATAGCTCATACAACAGCTCTCTTTTCGCAGGGTCTCTTATCATGCTTTGCGCCCAAATCACAGCGACTAAACGCTGACCCTGGGTAATCTCATTCACTTGATGAAGGCTACTTGAGGGGTAGACAATCGCATCACCTGCATCTAGTTTTATTTGCTGTTCTCCAAAAGCAGTCTGGATGGTGATTTCACCACCTTGATAGGCATCTTTATCATTAAGAAAAACGGTAGTTGATACATCGGTTCTGTATTGTTGCCCATACGGTCCCATGACGGGGTTATCCACATGAAAACCGTAAGTCATGCCTTTGCCATATCTGGCATAAAATGGGGTGGATATACGGCTGGGGAATGCCGCTCTTTGATATGCTTCGTTTTGCACCAATGAGCTCATGACAATGTTGTTAAGCTGTTGATGCAAAGGACTTTGCTGATCTAATTCCTCATTGTTTTTAACGGCTTTCGCTTCCTTACCAGCGGATAGCTTTCCATCTACAAACTGCGCATTTTCCAGTAATTTCTGTACTACAGTAAGTTGTTGTGCATTCAGCACTTTTTTTATCGCAAGCAACATGTACAATATCTCATCCAAAACTTAGCCAAGAAGCTTATCATGATATTAAGAATTTTTGTGGATGAACACGAGCAGCAAATCACGGTGCCTGATGAAATCTTGATGGATGCCAAGGATTTCTTTGATAGATTGGATAAAGACATGGATAACGGCTATCAAATGAGCCGTACTTGGGTTGCAAAGCCTGATCTCACACAGCGTTGTCAGATTGTTGCGAATAAGATTCTGACGGCTTTGGAAAATGACAACCACGATACTGCCGCTCTGATGGCGGGGTATATTTTATCGCGTGTACCTAACGCTTATGCCATGCACCTTAACCTTGAAGGTGATATGACTATGTTTGATTTAGAAACTCGGTAGTCGGTATTCGTCGGGTATCTCATACTCAGCAGGGTAATGAACATGCACGAAATACAAGCCATGTGCTTTGGCAGTTGGCCCTGCCCGTTTTCGATCTTTAAGTGCTAGCAACTCTGCCATGAACTCTGCTTTCCAAGCGCCCTTGCCTACCATAATTAATGAACCCACTATATTTCTTACCATATGGTGTAAGAAGGCATTCGCAGCAATATCCACGTAAATATAATCACCATCACGGGATACCTTTATTTCGGTAATTTCACGCCGTGCGTGTTTTGATTGGCAACTAGCCGCCTGAAAACTACTGAAATCATGCTCGCCGATCAATGCTTGTGCGGCTTGGTGCATTTCATTTTCATCCAGTGGATCATACACCCAACTAACATGTCTATGCAGTACAGCAGGGCGAGCTTTTCGGTTTAGAATAATATATCGGTAACGACGCGAGTAAGCTGAAAAGCGTGCACTAAAATCATCCACACCTGCTGTAACCTCTTTCACCCAGCGAACTGATATGTCATCAGGGAGATGGGTATTAGCTCCAAACATCCAGGATTTTAGCGGTCTGACGACATCGGTCTCAAAATGCACCACTTGCCCAACTGCATGAACACCGCTGTCGGTACGACCTGCACAGACCACTTCAATCGGCTCATTGGCTACTTTAGAAAGTGCTTTTTCTACCTCTTCTTGCACGGATTTAGCATGGCTTAGCTTCTGCCAACCACAGTAGGGGGGTCCATCATATTCTATGCAAGCTACTATTTTCATCGGCTGATCATACTCATTTTTGGGCGTTGGCAATACTTATTTTTAAGACACAAAAAAGGCTGGGAAATCCCAGCCTTCTTATTCATCAGTTATTGCTTGTTGTTACGGCTATCTATTAACCTGTCTGTAATAACAGCTCTTCCGCTTCACGTTTCTGATCATCATTACCTTCAATCACTACTTCTTCTAGTGTATGACGTGCGCCTTCAACATCACCCATATCTAAGTACGCTCTAGCTAAATCTAGCTTAGTGCCAATATGTGCTTGTTGCACTTCTTCGTCATCATCGGATAGATCAAGGAATGATAGCGCATCATCAAGGCTGTCATCGCCTGTTGAAGCAGTATCAATATCACTACTAGTCGATGTATAGCCATTTCCCGTAGGTAATATTTTATCCAGGTCGTTGTCTTTATCAAGATTAAGGTCGAGACCTAAATCATCCAAATCATTACTTGTTTCACTAGCTACTACATCTTCAAGGTCTTTCGAAGAGTTTGAAGGGGTTGTGCTACCAAAATCAATGATATTGTCACTGCCGCCAAGATCAAACTCTGGAGCATCAAAATCTTTTGATAATTCATCAAGACCAAAGTCATCACCTAAATCAAGATCAGTATCTAGCTCATCACCTATATCTAGATTGAAATCTCCATCATCTAAGCCTGTGATATTGAGATCTTCAGTACTATCAAGCTCAGGTGGCATTGCATCGGCAAAGCTATCATTACTATCATCAGGTGAGAACGCTTCTTGAGCCATATGAGTAGCAGCTCCTACGCTCGCAACACCCGCTACCACTTTCGCTGCTTTGCTCGCTGATGATTCTGAGAATAGCTCGTTTTCAGGAACAAGTTCTTTACCCCATTCTACGATCTTGTCCCATAGTTGTTGCTTGTTTTCACCCTCGGCATTAAGGAATTCCTTAGCCGATGTTACAAATGACTCTGGGTTGCTCGCTGCCTTGTAATTCTCTAATAGCTTATAACGATATTCCATTTTAGAAGGATGGTCAGAAATCGCTTTCTTAAGCTCATCTTCGGCTTGATCATGTAAACCATAGACAATATATACATCAGCTTCTTGTAAAATTTCATCTTCATCGAAAGCATCATCACCCGACAGAATACTGTCAAAGGCATCAGCATCATCTTTCTCAGTATCAATATGCTGAGTAGAACCTGCTTCCATATCATCAATGATAGGAGAGTCATGTTCTGCTAATTCAGAGCCAGACTCATCATCAAAGAAATTATTATCTTCATCCGCCAACACATCATCAGCGGCATCTTCTACATCAAGCTTGGTAGAGGATCGTCTCATCAACAACCATCCAAATAATAACGCGAGTAAGCTACCACCGCCTATTGCAGCAACTAGAGGAGATGATAAGAGATCTAAAATACCACCTTTTTCCTCTGAATCATCCGTCTTGAATGGGTTTGATGCTGCTTCATCTTCGACTGAGGCCGTCTCGCTCACTGCTGAGTTTACTTCTGGCTGAGTAGGTTGAGCTTCCGAACCATTCGCTTCACCACGAATGATTCGGTTATTATTTTGTTCATCCTGATTAGCTACTTGCTGTACTAAATCTGCAGGCTCAGTTACAGCAGGCTCTTGAGCTTGCTTAGGCTGGTTATCTGATACCGCAGTATTATTTCCATTAGTCAGTTGACTTTCTAGCTTAGCAAGACGTTCATTTTTAAGCGTAATCAAACGTTCTTTCTTACGAATAATCGCTTCAAGTTTGCTCACACGAGAATGTAGCTCAGCACTTTCACTCTTACTACTTGCCAAAGCCTCTTGTGCCAGAGTTAATTCTTTATGAAGTGCCGCTGTTCCTGCAGCTGAAGTCGCTATATCAGAAGCAGCTGATTTGCCACTTCCAACAACGCTTAAGTTAGCCTGATCTTTTACACCACCCACCTGAGGCGCCGCACTAGAGGAGGTACTTGCTTTTGGTGTAGCAGTTTGTGCAACGGTATGATTAGCTAACTCTGAGCGATATTTCTTCCATTGGCTATAATGCTGTTTAACAATTTGCTTAGCCTCTGCATGAGAACTGCTTCTGACCTTACTCTTTGCTGGCTTAGATAATAGTGCACCTGTCCTCAGCTCATTAATATTTGAGTGAGAGAATGCTTGAGGGTTGGCTCTGAATAACGCAACCATCATTTGACTATTTGTCACACCACGATAACGTAAGCGAGAAGCAATTCTGCTCATAGTATCGCCACGTTTTACACGGTATTTGGTACTACGATTTGTTGCTGGCGTGGCTGAAGCCGTTTCGCTTAAGGCTGCTCTGGCTTGAGCTTCAAACTGTGCATCATAATTATTTTGCTGAGCTTGATCTTGTCGCTGACGTTGCGCTTGTGCCTGAGCTTGCTGTTGACGCTGAACTTCTAATTGACGTTGTCTTTGCTGCTGAGCACGTATGCGCTCTGCATCCTGCCCACGATTAACAATACCTGTTGATTTCGGTTCAGCACGAATCGCTGCTGCATTTTCAGTGGATGCACTTCCTGCATTCATTAGAACAGGAGGGTCAAGTAGAACGGTATATTCTTTTAATAACTGACCTTGAGGCCAACTTACTTCAAGTAAGAAATTTAGAAAAGGCTCAGAAATCGGTGCACTAGAAGTAACACGAATGATGGGTTTACCATTTTGAACACTAGGCGTGAATGTTAAGCTATCCAGAAAAGCGGGACGATCTATTCCAACACGATTAAACACATCAGGGGATGCCAATTTAACTTGTAACTGGCTCGCTTCCCTTTTGTTAGTTGACAGTAGATCAATCTGTGCATTAAGAGGTTGATTAAGCTGTGATGACGAATGTAACTCACCTAAACCCAAAGCAGACGATGTCATTGGGTATGCCATCACTACCGATATAGCTAAGCTAAGTGCAGTCTTTGACATAGTTTTACGTACGATTCTATTGTTCACAAAAATTCCCCTTTTGTGTATTTAATACTTACCCTACTATACCTTTATCAGATAGCCCCAATAGCACGATATGTCTGTAAGAATTAGAAGTTATTATTATTAGTACCAGCTAAACAACCTAAACTATATATTATAAGTTATTGATAAGCAACAGCTGCAAGCCTCATTAAAGCAACGAGATTTCTCAACTGCTTTACGTATAAAAACGCATTTAATCAATTATCTCATGAACGTTGACTGAACTGTCTACAAGTGGTTACTTATTTACTTAGCTATTATTATTTTAAATATAGAAATATTCTTTAATATCAACAGAATACTGTTACTTTATATACTTTACATCAAAAAGCCCAACTACCTATAATATTACAGATAGTGGGCTTCAGGTATTGTTAGACTTCCTTACGGAAACTTTGAACAAGTCATGAGCGGTTTTCTCGACACTGAAATTCCACTAGACTTATTCAGAGATTCCTTACAGATAATCCTTTATCAACCTTTCAGCAATTTGGATACTGTTTAAAGCGGCACCTTTACGAACATTATCAGCCACCACCCATAGGTCTAAACCACTAGGATGAGAGATATCTTCACGGATTCTACCTACATAGACGGGATCACTATTTGCTCCATTTGCAATAGCACTAGGATACCCACCATCTTTATGCTCATCAATGACCACGATACCATCCTGATGACTTAACAGCTCTTTTGCCTGTTCAGCCGTCAACTTATCTCTGGTTTCGATATGGATCGCTTCTGAATGACCATAAAATACGGGAACTCGGACTGCTGTAGGATTAACCAAAATATCATCATCTTCCAATATCTTATTGGTTTCCCACACCATTTTCATTTCTTCTTTGGTATAGCCATTATCCATAAACACATCTATTTGAGGGATAACATTAAAGGCGATTTGATGAGGGTAGACCTTTGGATCTTCCGAAGGCTGTCCATTGAGCAATCTTGCCGTTTGCCCTGCTAGTTCTTCAATCGCAGGCTTTCCTGTGCCTGAAACTGCTTGATAGGTCGCCACGTTGATACGCGTGATTTTTGCGGCATCATGCAAGGGCTTCAATGCCACTAGCATTTGAATTGTTGAACAGTTAGGGTTCGCGATAATACCTCGGTTGGTATAACCTGCGATAGCATGAGGGTTAACTTCAGGAACCACTAGAGGAATATCATCGTCATAACGGAAATGCGCCGTATTATCAATCACTACACAACCTGCTTCAGCCGCTATAGGTGCATACTTGGCTGAAATTTCTCCACCTGGTGAAAATAGACCGATCTGCACTTTTGAGAAATCAAAAGTATCTAGGTTTTCAACTCTTAGTGTTTTTCCACCAAAGTTTACTGGTTTTCCTACGGAGCGCTCACTCGCCAGCGCGTAGACTTTTCCAACGGGAAAGTCACGTTCTGCCAGTATAGCCAACATGGTTTCACCCACTGCTCCTGTTGCTCCGACAACTGCTACGTCATATGTTTTTGACATCATTTATCCTTAATTTTTATCGCTAACGATCAACTGATCGTGTTACATCATTGTTATTTACAAGGCGGCTACAAGCTTCTAAGCGCGCTAACCACTGCATCGCCAATTTCTGAAGTACTAACAGCCGTAGTACCTTCTGCATCAGCAAAAATATCTTGAGTACGCAAACCTTGCTTTAATACTGCTTCTACCGCAGCATCAATCTTATCTGCCAATTCAATGTGATCTAACGAATAACGCAACATCATACTGACAGACGTAATAGTCGCTAAAGGGTTGGCGATATTCTTTCCCGCAATATCAGGAGCAGAGCCATGAATAGGCTCGTACATGCCTTTACCATTAATATCTAATGAAGCCGAAGGCAGCATGCCGATAGATCCCGTTAGCATCGCCGCAGCGTCTGACAAGATATCGCCAAACATGTTACCCGTTACCATGACATCAAACTGCTTGGGTTCTTTCACCAGCTGCATCGCTGCATTATCCACATACATATGGCTAAGCTCTACTTCAGGGTATTCTTTGCCTACACGTTCAACGACTTCATGCCAAAGCTCCATCACTTCTAACACGTTTGCTTTGTCCACCGAGCATAGACGTTTATCACGCTTCATCGCTATTTGAAAGGCTGAGTGAGCTATCTGCTCTATTTCTGATTCCTTATAAACCAAGGTGTTATAGCCTTGTTTTTCACCATTCTCTAGCTCACGGATACCACGAGGCTCACCAAAGTAAATGCCGCCTGTTAGCTCACGCACGATCATAATATCCAAGCCTGAAACAACTTCTGGTTTTAATGATGAAGCATCTGCCAGTTCTGCATTCAAAATCGCGGGACGTAAGTTTGAAAATAGTTTTAGGTCAGCTCGGATACCCAATAGACCCCGTTCTGGACGTAAGTCACGAGGCAACGCTTCGTATTCATAACCACCTACCGCTCCCAGCAAGATAGCATCGGCAGCATGTGCCAGCTTTTGTGTTTCTTCTGGGTAAGGGTGTTTGTATTCGTCGTAAGCTGCACCACCGATTAGTCCATGGCTTAGCTCCACATCCAGACCAAAGTCTGCTTTTAAAACTTCGATGACTTTGATAGCTTCTGCTACGATCTCTTTACCAATTCCATCGCCAGGTAATACTAGAATATTTTGTGTCACTTTCTTTTCCTTATTTATTGAACTAGCTAATAACTATTATTCGCTGATTGCACTGTAACTAGTCAGCATAATCAGTAACTACTCAGCTTACATCAACCAAGGCGCTTCTTGCTTACGCTTACTTTCATACTGCCGAATAGCGTCGGCATGTTGCAAGGTCAAACCAATGTCGTCAAGTCCATTTAGTAAACAATGCTTTCTAAACTCATCTACTTCAAAATCATAGCTTGTGCCTGATGCGCTGATCACTTTCTTCTGCTCTAAATCAATCGTAAATTCAGCGCCTTCATTAGCTTCAACTTCATTAAACAAGCCATCAATGATAGATTCCGATAAAACAATAGGTAACAAGCCATTCTTAAAGCTATTATTAAAGAAGATATCCGCATAACTAGGTGCAATAACCGCTTTGATACCATAATCTGTTAATGCCCATACCGCATGTTCTCGCGAAGAGCCACAACCAAAGTTTTCTCTGGCTAGTAATATGGATGCACCTTGATAACGCGGTTGATTCAATGCGAAATTTTCATTCAAAGAGCGATTGGAATGATCCATGCCTGGCTCACCTGGTTCGGTATAACGCCAATCATCAAATAACGTAGGACCAAACCCTGTTTTGCTAATGGACTTCAAATACTGCTTGGGAATAATCGCATCGGTATCCACATTAGAACGATCTAGAGGGACAACAAGACCTTTATGTACTACAAACTTATCCATTTTACGCACCTCCGCCTATGGTTCTTACATCAACAAAATGTCCAGCTATCGCAGCCGCTGCGGCCATTGCGGGGCTAACCAAATGAGTACGTCCACCCTGTCCTTGTCGACCTTCAAAATTACGATTGGATGTGGATGCACAACGTTCACCCGACTCAAGGCGATCAGCATTCATTGCTAAACACATGGAGCAACCTGGCTCACGCCATTCAAAACCTGCATCCTTTAAGATGGTATCTAATCCCTCTTTTTCAGCTTGTTGTTTTACTAAGCCAGAACCAGGAACCACCATCGCTAATTTAATATCAGCGGATACTTGTTTTCCTTTAGCGATAGCCGCAGCCTCGCGAATATCTTCAATTCTTGAGTTAGTGCACGAGCCGATAAAAACCTTATCTACCTTTATCTCATTGATGGGTTGACCTGCTTCAAGTCCCATATACTCAAGGGCAGCACTAATTCCTTGGCTTTTCACTGCATCCGCCTCATCTGCAGGGTTGGGTACATTCGCTGTTACTGGAACCACCATTTCAGGTGACGTACCCCAAGTGACTTGTGGTTCTATGCTTTTCGCATCAAGTCGCACCACATGATCAAAATGCGCACCTTCATCCGAATGTAAATCTTGCCAAGCGGTTACTGCCTGATCCCAGACCTCACCCGTAGGTGCATAAGGTCTGCCTTTTACATAATTGATGGTTGTATCGTCTACGGCAATCAAACCTGCACGCGCACCACCTTCTATTGCCATATTACAAACCGTCATGCGGCCTTCCATGGACAAATCAGCAATAGCCTCGCCTGCAAATTCAATGGCGTAGCCTGTACCGCCCGCCGTACCAATTTCACCAATAATAGCTAATACAATGTCTTTAGCTGTTACGCCTGCTCCAACTTTTCCGTCAACACTGACTAACATATTCTTCATCTTCTTCTGTATCAAACACTGTGTTGCCATCACGTGCTCAACTTCTGATGTACCAATACCATGCGCCAATGCTCCAAAAGCACCGTGTGTTGATGTATGAGAGTCACCGCAAACCACCGTCATTCCAGGCAATGTCGCACCTTGCTCTGGGCCAATAACGTGTACGATTCCTTGGCGAATATCATCCATATGAAATTCATTGATTTTGAATTCATCACAGTTGCTATTTAGCGTTTCAATCTGAATCTTTGCGACAGGATCACTAATACCTGCTGTACCATTGCCACGGTTTTCAGTTGTGGTTGGTACATTATGATCAGGAACCGCTAAGATAGAATTAGTACGCCATAAGCCTCGTCCTGCCATACGCAAGCCTTCAAATGCCTGTGGTGAGGTCACTTCATGTACCAAATGACGATCTATATACAGCAATGCCGTGCCATCCTCTTCTTGGTGCACCACATGGGCATCCCATATTTTGTCGTATAACGTCTTTGCAGACATGTGTGTTCTCCTCATTATTAGTTCTCTATATTTATGGCATTAGTCTAATCTTTAACCTACAATAACTCTAATCTTAGTTTTTAATTATTAGTATTCCATTTAGGAATACCAAGGTTTACGCCTATGGACATCCCCAATTATAAAGCTTTTCTAGCTGTCGCAGAAAAAGGCTCTTTCTCCAAAGCAGCTGATAGTTTATTCATTACTCAGCCAGCCATTAGCAAGCGGGTGGCTTTGTTAGAAGAACAACTAGGGCATAGCCTATTTGATCGCTTAGGAAGAAAGGTTTTTTTAAATGAAGCTGGACGCGCCTTATTACCTGTTGCACAACGCATACTTTTGGAAGTTCAAGAGAGCCAACGTGTCATTAATAACCTTAGTGGAGAAATCAGCGGGAAGTTACCCCTAGTTACTTCTCATCATATTGGCTTACGGCGATTACCTACTGTATTAAAAGACTTCACTAAGCACTATCCCAACGTTAGATTGGATCTTGCCTTTATGGACTCTGAAAATGCTTGTCATGAAATCGAACATGGTCATTTTGAACTAGGTGTTGTCACTTTACCTCTACTAGCGCCAAAAACACTTAAGCTAACACCTTTGTGGAGTGACCATCTTACTATCGCAGCTTCTGTAGATCATCCACTTGCTCTTAGAGCAGCCCAACAAAAAAAGGCACTCAATTTTGATGACTTAGCTGACTACCCTGCCATTCTTCCATCCGTAGGTACTTACACTCGTACCATCATCGAAGACCCTATTATTAAAAAACATTCGTCATTGGATGTAATTCTCGAAACAAACTATTTAGAAACTATACATATGATGGTATCCATCGGCCTGGGCTGGAGCGCCTTACCGCGTACCATGATTGATAAAGGGTTAGTAGAAATACCTATACACGGCTTACACATTCAACGCGAATTAGGTATTGTTCAACATACAGAACGCAGTCTATCTAATGCCAGTAAGGCTTTTATAAAACAAGCCTTATCGTAATATTTGGTTACAAATTCAAATCTTAAAATTGGGTTATTTGTTGCTCAATATTAAAAAACTATCTTATACTAGTCTCATATACTAATTAATGGACAATCTTTTATGGACGAAAAAGATAGTAAAAATTGGTGGCTGGTCTCCACAAAACCCCAAAAAGAAGAATACGCAGAAAATAACTTGAACAATCAAGGCTATGAGACATACCGCCCACTTGCCAAACGTTTAAGAAAGCGTCGCGGGGTTGAAAAAACCGTCATCGAATCACTATTCCCTCGTTATATCTTCATTCATCTAGATCAATTGAACGATAACTGGGCACCTATTCGTTCTACATTTGGAGTCACTGGAATAATCAGATTCGGAAATAAGCCCGCAAAGGTTCCTGACCGTGTTATTGAAATACTAAAAAGAGAAGGAGATTTACTAGCAGAGAAAGCGATTGATTTAGATCGCTATAAACAAGGCGATGCAGTTATTGTCGATCAAGAAGGTGCTTTTAAGGGAATGGAAGGAATCTTCCAACAATACGATGCTGAACAACGAACTATTGTACTATTAAATATATTACACACAGAAACGAGACTTACACTTTCACCTGCAGATATAAGTGCAGCATAATTGAAATAGTCGAATAATAATTACTCTAAGAGACCTTTGCATGAAAGGATGGCGAGAGAAAAGCGAGCGTAATTTTTTCTATTTTTGCTAAAAAAGAGGGTAATAGCCGAGCTATTGGTTGATTTTTTTAGCAGAAATAGAGGAAATTCAGGCCGTTTAAATCCGTCATATCTTTCGTGTAAAGGTCTCTCTAAATAAAAACGGGAGTTTAGCAACTTGCTAAACTCCCGTTTTGGCATGTAAAGGTTGATAACTTACAAGCTAAAGGGCGAAAATATTCCTCTTATCCCTTGTAATACACGACCCATCATTACTCGTGAACCAGACTCATGAGCTACAATTTGATCTTTCCCCGTAACATAGGGATCACGCTGTTTGAATGCACGTATTGCTTTCAAGTCAATATGATACGCTTTAAAGTGGCCGCTTGAACTAGGTCTAAACAATACAACATTAGATGGATCTGCCAGTTCTGAAAGACCACCTGCCATTGTTATAGCTTGTGATACAGTAGTTGCACTTTTAAGAGGAAAAACACCTGCTTTCTTGACTCTTCCGCCAACCGTTACTTCTCTACTCGTTTGTTCCTCTACAAACACATCTACGTGAGGGTTTTGAAGAACACTGGAAAGCCTTTGTTCTAGCAACCTTTCAAGCTGTTGTTGCGTAAGCCCTGAAACTTTCATAACACCTGCATGGTTAATAGAGATACGACCATTTTGGTCTACACGTCTTTTTAGACCTGTAAATTCTGGCGCACGGGGAACACTAATCTCAATAAGATCATTCGGTGCAATTTTATACGCACCTTCTGCGGTTGGTGTGTAATGTAACTCTGACAAGCTTGAAAAAACACCCTTCATAGATGCATTATTCGAACTAGATGGTTCAGCACCTGCTGCCCCTTCAGAGGACTCCGCGGGACCTGTCGATGTACACCCCGAAAAAGCACCCAAAATGCCAAGCATAGCGGCAAAGGATAAAATATTTACATGTTTCATTGTACGTACCTTGATATTAAATAAGCCCAACTTTAAAAGACTTGTTTCAGAAGATTCATTTTATATTTATAGTCTCGTTAAAAACTATTTTATTATCTAAAAGGAAGAAAAAAAACGACACTCTGTAGCCACCCTTTAAATAGATATTGACACTCCGATTGTAATTTGACTTCACTACATTATATGTTTCATAGAATAAGGTGTTCATTAACAGTATAATACAGTAAAATGTATGCATCCAGTCATCATTTATTGGTACAGTTATGTTCGGGGTCGCGCATAGTTTCTGTATAGAACAATAACTTATAGCTCACATCAAAAAACTATATAAAAGACTACATCTACAAATGCTAAGAATAATATTTATCAAGATTATTGCAATTGCTATTGGGGGCATATTACTTTTTCGTCTACTAAGCATTAGTGAAGGCATACCCGTATCCATTACAAGCAACCCTGCTCCAAGCATAGCTACACTCAAAAAAGTCATTCATCATAACCCTTCTCATGCTTTTGCTTATGAGCAAATTGCATTGATTGAACTACAAAACCAACACTATGACTCCGCTAAACAGTATGCCGTAAAAGCGCTTCAAAACAATTTATCAAGTGGCATGGCAACGGCTATTTTAATGCGCGTTTACGACCATGAAAATAACACCGAAAGAGCCCACCAAGCCGCTCTATTAGCTACTCATTTATGGCCTTCTCATGATGTATCTATGCAACTTATCGCTAAACATTGGCTACAAGCTGGCTTTGTCGATAGAGCTATGTCTGCATGGAATATATCGCTTAGTCAAACCCCTGTAGACGAACACTTTTCTAAAAGCTTTACAGCTACCACTATTTTCCCGATCTTGAACAAAATAGCCCAACACGAAGACTCGACTCAACTTTTTCAAACGTACCACATGCAGCCACCTTCTTGGTGGGATCCCTTCTTTCACTACATGGTTGCTCAGCCCAACAACCTTACAGCGGTAGATCGCTTCTATCAACAAGCTTTACTCAATGGAAAAGCCTCACCTGCTAATAAAAAATTATATTTATCTAATTTAATACAAGGAAACCGATGGACTAAAGCACATGACATTTGGAAAAATGGGCTTTCAGAAGAAGAAAAAAAGCATACTGGAGCTATTTTCGATGGGGGCTTTGAAAGTGGGCGAACTACGGATCAACACACCGATGAAAAGTTTAGTTGGACTATAGGCTATAAAAGCGACATTCAAGCCTATCTCGATAAATTTAGCCGAGCTAGCGGCTCCTACAGCTTACGCATTGCTTTTAACAGCTGGATTACCGATTATTGGGGATATATCTCTCAGGTACTGACACTAAAGCCTGGTAATTACCGAATTGATTACAAAACGAGAGCTAATCTAAATGCTGAAAAAGGCGTTCGCTGGATTGTTCATTGCATGAATACAACCGATTATACCGAGCTTGGAACGGGCAAAGCATTAGCAGGCTTTTTTGACTGGCAAACTGATCAACTACACTTTACTGTTCCTGACGACAATCAATGTAAAGCTCAAAAACTAACACTGGTTTTGGTTGGGAAAACCAATACTAGTGAAGCACGCGTAAGAGGAGATATTTGGTTTGATGACTTCTTTATCCACGCTGAAGAGTAATACTATGCACTTCTCGGTTAACTATTTATTAACGACTCTCGTTATCGTGCTTTTAGCCACATTCCCTTTTATGGGTGGAATGGAAATTTCCCGAACCACACCGGTTGTAGAAGCATTATCAATTGTTCTACTGATACTTTTCTTCCTATTCCATAAACGTTTCGACTTTATCAACAAACGTATTTGGTTTTTTATTCTGCTCGCGTTACTGACTCCACTACTCTATTTAATTCCTATTTCGGAAAGTAGTTGGAATAGCTTACCTGGACATGAAATTTATGCACAACTGGCTCAATGGATAAGCGCTGAACAAGGCTCTAACCCCATAAACCGTACACTCTCTCTAATTCCTTATAGAACGGAGCATGCATTCTTCTTTATGCTCCCTCCACTTGCCATTTTCCTGACTGTCGCAGCACTACCCACACAGCAAAAGCTTGTCATTATTTATGTCGTACTCGGTATCGCAACGGTAGAAGCCTGTTTAGCAATGATCCAGTTCAGTACTAACAATGATTTCTTCTATTTTGGCATCCCTCGATTAAAACCAGGAATTGCGCTAGGTACTTATCTCAACCCTGACCACTTTGTACTACTCATGGAGATAGCAGTTCCATTAGCGCTTGCCTTAATTGCCCACGAAAACCAACATGGGAAAAAGCGCAATGATGATGGTAGCCGAACACTCTTATTGTATATCATTTATGGCATTATGACCGTCTTATTTATAAGCGCTGCTTTTTTCTCAGGATCACGCGCAGGCATCCCGCTTACGTTATTTAGTGCTTATCTGGCATACTCTGTTTTAATGAGAAAAAAAGGCAAACACCTCATTCTTACCGTTATAGCCATTATTATTCTTATCATACTTCTAGCCTCTTTCTTTAATCTCACCCCCGTTATTAATCGTTTTCTTGCAAACAACCCTTTAGTTGATGGCCGCTGGGCAATTTTTGCCAACTCATGGACAGGAATTACCACTTTTTTCCCCCTAGGTAGTGGATCTGGGACATTTCCCGACATTTACAGGATATTTCAGCCAATTGATCAGCTAGGGTTTATTAACCACGCACATAATGATTACCTTGAACTTATTTTCGAAACGGGTCTTCTGGGTATTATTTTTATTGTAGCCTTCATTTACATCATGCTACAGCAATGGAAACAGGTAAAACGAAAAAGAACCAATGAAGTTCAATACTTAAAAATTGGTAGCGGAATAAGTATCTTCACCATGCTATTACATTCTACGCTTGAGTTTAATATGCATGACGTCATCAATATACTGTTTTTCGCAGTACTAACTGGTATCTTTTTTTCAAACCCTAAAAATACCCCTTAACTTTACCTCATATACAGTAGCCAAAGATGAACTTGAATCTATTGTTCTTAATAACATATATTTACAATTAAAATAATTTTTCATCCAGACAGCACGATGATAATATTTATTAATAAGAATAATAATAAGATTTGTAGGATTAAGATTCAATTCAGCTTGATATGGTATAAAGTTTACACAAAGCTGCTTACATAAAGTCGTAGACTTAAATCAATAAAAGCAAAATGATGAGCAGCTGGGCTAATTAAAACTGGGGAATACCATGAATATCTTAAGCATCATTTTGCGCAATAAAATTTTAATTGCGTCCATCTCGATGGTCTTGTCAATTACAATATCAACAACAGCCACTGCTATACCAACAAAAGGCAAAGACCCGCACTCTATTCGTATACATAAAATCAACCCGAATAAACCTGCTTCAAAATTTGAAGTCATCACCGCTGTTAAGAAAAATTTCTCTGGACGTATTTTATCAGTACGTAAAAGATACAAAGCTTATGGCAATGACTGCCACCATGTGAAGTTTATTGACAAGAAGGGCGAGTTATTTCTTATCCGTGTAGGCTGTAAAAAGAAATAACTTCAACCCGCAATAATTCTAACCCCTTGATTGTTTAACAAGCAATCAAGGGGTTATGTTTTGAAGCTCATAAATAATTCAATATAAGCGCTCTGCTTGAAGTTAGATTCCTCAGTTGAGCGCTTATCTACAAGTTATCCAACTGCACTTTCTAGGTTAAACCTAAATTCCTCAGTTAACCGCTTCCAATATTAAATAAATTATTGATAGCATTAAAGTAAGTAGCTTTATCTAGCTTCACTTATAGAGTGAAGGCGCTACAGCCTATAGAGCAACCCTCTTCGACTGACTGGCTATGTAAAAAAACTCATTAAGGATCAACCATTAATTCCTTTTTTTACTACGCCATTCAGCCGAAGATAATCACTCTATAGGCTGTCTAACTGAGGATTTTAGGTTAAATATATTTCAGTTATAACTACAAATAGATTGCTTATTTATCTTGCACCCTAAGCCCAAAAATTGTTATTGTATGACCCGCATCTAGGGCGCTACTAATTGTTGCTAGAATAAGCACTTAATCTCCTATCCAAAGAGAGATATATCCCATCACTGCTGGTAAAAAAACATGAGAATACTAATTGTTGAAGACGAAAGAGATATTCGTGAACAAGTCAAAGAAGAACTAAAAAAAGCAGGCTTTGTTGTTGATACAGCAGCTGATGGAAAAATGGGTTTACACTACGCGTTAGACTACCCGATTGATGTAGCCATTATAGACTTGGGTTTGCCTGAGATTGATGGCATTGATATCATCAAAAATATCCGCGCCAAAGGCTTGGATTATCCAATCCTTATACTCACAGCACGCAGTCGCTGGCAAAATAAAGTCGAAGGCTTGGAAGCAGGTGCTGATGACTATGTAGAAAAACCCTTTTATTCTGAAGAACTACTTGCTCGTGTACGCGCACTACTACGCAGAACAGGGCGCTGGGCTGCATCAGAAATGGTTTGTGGGCCTGTAAAGCTAAACACCTCTGAGCAACGTGTCTTTTTGTATGATAACGAAATCACGCTTACGGCTTATGAATATAAGGTGATTGAACACCTAATGCTTCATGCTGGCAAGGTTATCTCAAAGACCGAACTAACAGAAAAAATGTATGATGACGATTCTGATCGTGACTCTAACGTTATCGAAGTATTTATCCGTCGCTTACGCATCAAACTAGACCCTGAAGCCACGCTTAAACCTATCGAAACATTACGTGGACGTGGTTATCGCTTTACTCTGCCGAGAACAAACGCTGCATGAATTCACTGCGTGCCCGCCAACTCATAAGCTCGTTCGCGATCATTATGGGGAGCATCTTTATGCTCGGCTTATTACTATCCATGTTCATCAGCAAACAGCAACTTCAAAATGAACATGAAGACCTAAAGGATATTGGGTTTGATCTGCTCGGTTATATCAATTTTGAAAAAGGCAAGTTCACCATTGATTCCGAAACACGAGAAGATTTAGAGAGCTTCTTTCAAGAAAATAACTTCAATGATGCTATTGAGAACACAACAGCCTATATCCAGGACAACAACACCAAAATCATACATTGGTCTAGCATAGACCCTGATGTCAATTTAGGCGGTAGCGACTATTCCAGCGTGGACGTAGAAAACACCCTCAACACCTACCCTATAACTGTTGAACCTAATGAAGATACCATCGAACGACTTGCGCCCGAAAATACAGATCTGGATAGCAAACACATCGTTTACGCTTATGGTTTTCAGCATTCACCCCATGGCAAGTATCAGCTAGTCATCGCTAAATCAGCTGAAAAACTGTTAGATAATGATCAGGAAATGAAATCTCACTTGATCATCCTGTTCAGCGCATCAGCCATGTTAGTTTTACTTGCACAACTGGCTACCAGCTACTGGGTTATCGCGCCTATCAAAGACTTTGAAGAAGAAATCAAGCGATTGGAATCAGGCGATCAAGAAACTATTGTTAATCCCTACCCTGAAGAGCTTATTCCTATTAAAGGAACCATCAACGCCTTAGTGCAATACGAAGTAGGACAAAAACGTCGCTACCGTGATGCCTTGGATGACTTAGCACACAGTTTAAAAACTCCTCTAGCGGCAATTCAAGGATATATTGATCAGGAAGAGAATAATCCTGAACACAATCCTTCTATTAAAGGCATATCCACTCAGCTTGAAAACATGAAAGATATTGTTTCATACCAGCTAAGACGTGCGGTAGTCACCAACCATCATGCCATGATTAGCCCAAGCCCTGTGAAGCCTGTTATAAAACGACTTAAAGAATCACTCATCAAGGTCTATCACGATAAAAACTTTGAGATTGCAATCAATATTGAAAACGATATTAAAGTACGCATGGACGACGACGACTTGCTAGAGCTATTCGGCAACCTCGTCAACAACGCCTGTCGCTTCTGTGAGCAACTGGTAGAAATCACGGCACAACCTGACGGCAGTCATGTGATTATCAATATTGACGACGATGGCATGGGATTCCCCGATAACAACCCATCCAAGCTACTGAAACGCGGTATTCGCGCAGATAGCCAAACGGATGGACAAGGCATCGGTTTAGCAGTTTGTACCGAAATCGTCGAAGCTGCGGGCGGGACTATAGAGCTATTAGTTTCACCGCAAGTTGGGGCGCGTGTACGCTTACGTTTACCCGGCTAAAGAGCTCTGGGTATCTCATAGCTACTAAGCTCTGAGCAAACATTACAACCTGTGCAAAATATAAGATGTAAATCAGACAATCAATCTGCTACATTCTGCACATGCCAACTGATACCAACCTCAGCAATCACACCCCAATGATGCAGCAGTATTTGCGCATCAAGGCGGAATACCCCGACACCCTTATGTTCTATCGTATGGGTGATTTTTACGAGCTGTTTTTTGACGATGCCAAGCGTGCCGCCAAGCTGTTAGACATCACACTAACTGCCAGAGGCAAATCAGGTGGTGAGCCGATTGCAATGGCGGGTGTGCCCCATCACTCGGCAGAGCAGTATTTATCGCGCTTGTTAAAACTAGGCGAAGCCGTTGTAATCTGCGAACAGGTTGGCGACCCTGCTACTAGCAAAGGCCCTGTTAAGCGTGAGATTGCACGCATTCTTACGCCTGGCACGGTAACCGATGATTTTCTGCTTTCCGAACGACAGGATAACTTATTAACCGCTATTGCTAGCCAAAATGATGAATTTGCACTGGCAAGCATCGACCTTTCTAGTGGTCGTTTTATCATCCAAAATATCAGCGATGCAAACGAATTAGCGAATGAGCTAGAGCGCTTACAACCCTCTGAGATTCTTTACGAAGAAGATAAAAAGCCAGCGTTAGCTGATCATCATACCCTCACAGCAAGAGCACCTTGGCACTTCGATTTAGACACCGCCAACCAACTACTGCTTAAACAACTTAAAACCAAAGATTTAAGTGGCTTTGGTTGTGACGATATGCCACTCGCCATTATTGCAGCAGGTGTACTCATTGGCTATGTCAACGAAACACAGCGTACCGCCCTGCCCCATATCAATAGCTTACACGTTGAACGCAGTGAAGAAGGTATCATCCTGGATGCGGCAACACGTCGAAACTTGGAGCTAGAACATAGCTTATTAGGCGAACATAAAAACACCCTGGTTTCCGTTATTGATAGCACCATCACCAGCATGGGCGGTCGATTACTGAGACGCTGGTTGAATAAGCCCTTGCGTGATCAAACCACCTTGCGCAACCGCCATCAAGCCACAGGAAGCCTAATAGATCAGTACCGTTATCAAGACATACAAACCGAGCTACGTGCCATTGGTGATATTGAACGCATTAGCTCACGAATTGCAATAGGCTCAGCACGACCTAGAGACTTATCAACATTAGGCAGTTCATTAGCTGCTATCCCCGCAATCAAAGCGTTATTAACCCATATTTCAAACCCTTACATTGAACACATCGTCGCATCACTAAACCCACATAAGGATCTTCTGGATTTACTCACTAGAGCCGTCATCGAAAATCCACCGGTATTAATCAGAGATGGTGGAGTGATAGCAGCGGGCTACGACAAAGAACTGGATGAGCTAAGAGCACTACGAGCCAACTCAGAATCCTATTTGCTTGAACTAGAAAGCCGAGAAAAAGAACGTACCCACATCCAAAACCTAAAAGTAGCATACAACCGCGTACACGGTTACTACATCGAAGTACCGCGTTCACAGTCCGACAATGTACCCGCTGACTATATTCGCAGACAGACCTTAAAGGCCGTCGAACGCTTTATCATCCCAGAACTGAAGAAGTTTGAAGACAAAGTACTATCCTCCAAAGAACGCTCACTGGCTCGCGAAAAGCATCTGTATGAAAACTTATTGCTAGAACTAGCAGAAGAAGTGCCAACATTAAGACTCACCGCACAATACCTATCAGAAACAGATGTATTAGCGAGTTTTGCAGAGTGTGCTACCCGACTTAACTACAACGCCCCCACAATGAGCGACCAAGCAGGCCTCATCATCAAAGCAGGCAGACACCCTGTGGTAGAGCGCACGTTAGACACACCTTTCGTACCCAATGATGTAGAACTACATAGCGACCGTCGCATGTTAATGATCACTGGCCCCAATATGGGTGGTAAATCAACCTATATGCGCCAGACTATTATTATCGCACTGATGGCTTGCATTGGCTGCTACGTCCCTGCTCATAGCGCAGTTATTGGCCCTATAGACCGCATTTTCACCCGAATAGGCGCACATGATGATTTAAGTACAGGTCGCTCTACCTTTATGGTCGAAATGACGGAAGCGGCTAATATTCTTAACAATGCAACCGCTAACAGCCTAGTCTTAATGGATGAAATTGGTCGTGGCACAAGCACTTTCGATGGCCTGTCACTAGCATGGGCATTTGCCGAACACCTAGCCAATAACACAAAATCATTCACATTATTTGCCACTCACTATTTTGAACTCACCCAACTGGATGAGCTAAACCCTTATGTGTATAACGTACATATCAACGCCGCTGAACATGGCGACAAAATTATCTTTCTACACAGCGTAAAAGAGGGTCCAGCCAACCAAAGCTATGGTATTCAAGTAGCACAACTAGCTGGCGTACCTAGAGATGTCATCAAAGAAGCTCGTAAGCGCTTGCACACGCTAGAGAGCCAAAGTCGACCTGCCCCTTCAATGGGTGAAACGTTGCCATTAGCACTCCCCTTTAATGAAGAGAAGGATGACGTGGCCGATGCGATTAAAAAAGCGGTTTCAGCGATTGACCCTGATGATCTAACACCTAGAAAAGCCTTAGATGCGCTTTATCAACTAAAAAAACTACTATAAGAGTAAACTATGCGTGGAATGGTTCCCGACGACCCTCAAACATCCGTCTCTAATGCTGAGTTTGCCGTTATCTATGCCCCACGCAAAAAACGTACGCGTTTCCCCGCAGCTTGTGTACAAATAAAAGAAGATGCAGCTCAGGCCTATGCTGATGAGTTACCAACAGAAAAGCGCTATGCCGCACGTGTACATGGCCCCTCTAAATCATCAGAAGGTCAATACATTTATTATCTTCTAGATTGGTTGTAATTCAAACAAAAGTAATGATACTCTAGCCCGCATACGGGTATAAATTAGGGTCAAAATTATAATAATGCTTTCCCCGCAAATCGACACATCATATTCAGTCGCCACACCAGAAGGTATTAGCCTTCATCTTACGCCTGCTGGGCCAGTGCCGCGTATTTATGCATGGGGTATTGACGTTCTCATTCGTTTGATCATCTATGCTTTTTTTGGGTTTTTTTCCAACCTATTGGGTAATTTTGGTGTTGGGATTTATTCTATCGTTGTATTCTTTATCGAATGGTTTTACCCCGTCTACTTCGAAATTTTCCGTAATGGACAAACGCCTGGCAAGAAAATGTTTGAGATTTATGTTGCTCAAGAAAGTGGCGCACCTGTTTCTTTCGGCTCTTCTATGGTACGAAATATCATTCGTTTTATTGATTTTTTACCCATCCTCTACGGTTCTGCCTTTGTCTCCATGATATTGAGTGATAAATTTCAGCGCCTAGGCGATTTGGCTGCCAATACCGTCGTTTTATACCTTCCTACAGAGAACAGTCTTATTGTTGAAAACAAAGAGCTGGATAAAGTCCCTTCGGAACATGCTCAAGTTTCTTTCTCACTTAAAGAGCAACAAGCCCTAATCAGCTTTTCAAACCGAATGGGGACTCTCAATGAAGATCGCTCTGATGAGCTAGCAAGCCTTACGGGTGATTTAGTTAAAGATCAATCACATCCTTCACGCTATCTATATGCGATAGCAAATGGTTTGATGGGGAAACGTACTCATCGGGTGGAAAGAGAAACAAATTCTGCTAAGGAAGATAAACCTCAGACAGATTCCAATACTCAAACCGCAGCCCAAACAGATACTCAACAAACCACAGCTGACTCAGAAAACAAACCAGCAATCACCTCAATGACAGATGAAAACCCAAACTCAGGGGATCAATCATGAGCAGCGTCAAACAAGAGCCTTTCGTCAATCGCTACGAATCTCAGTGGCAACATTTTGAAAACTGGATGGATTACCAAGAAAATACCTTACAGTGGCAAAAAAAGAACGGCCCTGATGCTGAACCTCCCATACTGGATGATTTACCTCACCAGTATCGGCAGATTTGTCATCATCTAGCAATGGCTAAAACACGCATGTATAGCCCGTTATTAATTGACCGATTAAATCGAATGGTCGTGCAAGGTCATCAGTACTTATACCAGACCAGCACTCACTTCATCCGCGACATTATCGACTACTTTACCATTACGTTTCCTGCCTTAATCCGTAAAGAACGCAAGCTAGTACTGATCGCAGCACTGCTCTTTTATGTACCCTTTTTTGGCATACTGATCTGGCTACAGTTTTACCCCGATATGGTCTACTCCATTATGGATGGTGCTAGTGTACGCTCGATGGAAAATATGTATGACCCTGCTCTACATGAACGATTCGGTAGAGAAAGGGAAGCAGATAGCGACGTGCTAATGTTTGGACACTATATTCGTAATAACACGGGTATTGATTTTAGAACCTTTGCCAGCGGACTATTGTTTGGTGTTGGCACACTTTTTTTTACAGTTTTCAATGGTGTCTACATTGGCGCAGCCACAGGACACCTCACACAATTGGGTTATATCGACACCTTTTGGGGCTTCGTTTGCGGGCATAGCTCACTAGAACTCACCGCCTTGGTATTTTCTACCGTAGCAGGATTAAAACTCGGCATGGGGATTATCAAACCGGGTAGAAAATCGCGTATTCGTGCGTTGATTGATAATGGCAAAGTCAGTATGAATATCATGTACGGTACAGCAACCATGACGATTATGGCAGCTTTCGTAGAAGCCTTTTGGTCGTCCATTGCCTGGATGCCATTAGGTATCAAATATGCAGTCGCCGCTGCCTTATGGTCTGCGGTTATCGCCTATTTTGTTTTTATGGGTCGAAACGCAAAACCCACTCAAACACTAGTGGAACTCAGTCGTGCAACTTGACCAAATAACGGCAAACATCCGCATGAGAAATCCTTGGGAAGCCATGGATTTAGGCTTTGCCCTAGTGCGTCATTCGTGGCAAGCCATCTATCTTCCATGGTTGATGTTTCTAACGACCTGTTCAGTGATCTGCTATATGCTAATGCCCGAAGACTATAAGCAATATGCTATTTTTGCTGTCTGGTGGTTCAAACCCTTATACGACAGATTCTTATTAAATATCCTTAGTCATAAGCTCTTTAACGATAATCTATCAACCACCCAAGCGCTTAAAGCCACACCTCGACTTATCAAGTCTACGGGGCTATTCGGTGGGCTTACCTTCCGTCGTCCCTCTTTCTCGCGTGGTTTTAATTTACCGATTTGGCAACTGGAACAACTAAGAGGGAAAGCACGTTCTTCCCGACAATCTATTTTACTAAGAAATGCACATTCGCATGCCGTTGGTTTAACCCTTGGTATGATTTTTATTGAATTAACGCTTTATTTTTCACTCTACGCACTGATCATTTTATTCTTGCCTGAGACCTTTCAAGGTTCCGCATTTGGGATTTTCTTTGGCGATGATCTCAGTGAAGGAGCGGCAACATGGCTACATATATTAGACCAGGTGATCTATACGCTAGCACTATTTTTAATTGAGCCTTTCTATGTAGCCGCGAGCTTTACCCTTTATATAAACCGCCGAACACAATTAGAAGCGTGGGATATTGAGTTGGTCTTCCGACAAATAGCCAAACGCTTAAAAAACACAGGGCGTAAATTATTAAGTCTAATTGCATTATCACTTATTGTTTTCACTATGGTGGCAATTGGTGCACCTGATACAGTTTATGCCGAAAGCAAACCTATAAGCAAACCTGTAAAAAATGCCGCTAATGTTTCCGAAGGGCAAGTTAATGTACAAGATGATAAGGCACAAGATAAAGTACAAGAAGAACACCTAGCAGATCATAGACTACCCGCTGATCAATCAGCATCAGTCATCGCCACTATTATACAACGTAAAGAGCTATCCAATGAAAAGCTCAATACTCGCTGGGTAAAAATCAAAAAAGATAAAAAGAAGAAAAAAAAGAAAGACTCTCTTTGGGATCTCGATTGGTTTTTCGATCCCATTACGGCAATCGTATCCATTCTGTTTGAATCCGTACTTTGGATAGCACTAGTAGTGGCGGCTATCTTTCTGTTTATCACCCGAAAAAGCTGGCTACCTTTACTCAATAGGGCACAACAGGATGATTCTGATTATCAAGCACCTGAAGTCATGTTCGGTATGGATATTCGCCCCAAATCACTGCCTGACAACATCCCTGAAGCCGCCAGAAAACTGTGGCAAGCCCACAAACATCGTGATGCACTCAGCTTATTATACCGAGGCGCGCTCACCCAACTGGTCACCAAAGACCAGCTTGCTCTAAAAGCTAGTCAAACTGAGGGCGATATTCTTAAACTGGCTAAAACATCTCTTGGAACAACTCAACACGCTTATCTCAACAGCCTAACCGAGCAATGGAAGCAAATTGCTTATGCCCATCACATCCCTGAAGAACAACGTGTAACCGTATTGTTTGATCGTTGGAATGCCGATTTTACACAAGCAGATCTAACAAGTAGCAAACAGTCTGGGAGTGCCTCATGAATAAACCCGCACTAGCTGTTGTTGCTCTCTTCTCTGTAGTATTCGCTTATAGCGTTTATGACTTTTTTATGACCCACGAGCGTAAAGAAATCACTGAATACACACCCTTTAAAGGTGAGGCCAGAGAGAACCCTTTGTTTGCGGCACGTTTATTCCTAAAAGAAATGGGAATACCCGCTGAAAATAAAAATGACTTACAAAGCATCGGAGAAAACTACCCAGATACTAATAGCGTCATTATTCTTGATACGCGTCGTACCACACTATCTCAAAAGCGTACCGAACTGTTATTAGCATGGGTACGTGAAGGGGGGCATTTAATCACCCCAAGTAGCGATAATTGGACTATTAAGACCTATTTGGATAGCCTCAATAATGATAGTGATGATGATAACGAAGATAAAGACGACGATAATAATGAGGATCATCAAAGTGAGGATCATCAAGAGAATATCTTGGAAGAATTTATTGAAGATGAGTGCCCAGAGGACGATGATGAGTGCCTCATGGGTGAAGCTTTTGACTATCAAACCTCAGATCACCTACAAAAAATACTGGAAGTCACAACAGGTCGCTCAGTCTATATAGCATCAAAAGAAGAAGATAAAGCTTCCAACGCTAATGAAGGCGACAAGAGCAACAAAAAAGATAAGAAGAAAGAAAAAGAAACATCTGATAATACAAAAGATTTAGAAAAACCCGAAGACTCAGAAAACAAAACCGAATACGAGTTCAGTGATAACAAGGAGGATATCGACTACGACGTATTATCCTTCTGGAATACTAAAGACACCCGTGTCTTCCCTGTCGCGCTATCTAACGCATCCAAGAAGCTCAACTTATCTATCAACCCGCATTTTTACTCCATGCGAAGTAAAGAAACGAACGAATCACACATCTTAATTGATGACGAGATCTTTCTGTTACAACGCGCAGTAGGCAAAGGCATGGTCACTCTAACCGCGGATATTGCTATTCTTGAAAACCAGCTATTAAGAGAAACCGACAATGCAGAATTTCTCTGGTATCTGGTACACAGCAATCACCAAAAACCTAATTCCGTTTGGCTATTCCATAATGATGAAATGCCAAGCCTATTTAGCCTCATGTGGCGACATGGATGGGCAGTGATTTTGTCACTAATCGCATTACTGCTTTTCTGGCTGTATCAATCCATACATCGCTTTGGCCCTCTTATACCCAAGCAAGAAATGGCTCGCCGCCGCTTAATGGAACATATAGAAGCTAGCGGTCAATACTTCTGGAAGAAGAAAAATAAACAAACACTTATAGATAGCACACGACTCGCTCTAAACCAACGAATCGCGCGATTACACCCCGCTTGGGACAATACCGATGAACAAGGCAAAGTAGATCATCTTGCTGAAATGCTAGAGCTACCTCACAAGCATATTAAACATCTACTGTTTGATAACCGTATAAATACCGATGAGGATTTTACTAAACTCATTATCGAATTAGAAAAGATTCGAAAGCATCTTTAGATAGATTAAAAATCTATAAATTATAGATGTGTAGGCGATAGCATCGCATCAAAGGACTGTGCTGTATCTGATGCGCACGTTCCTTAGCACATCCTACAAACCAGCTGTAGTTAATGCTGAATAACAAAACAATGGAAAAAGTTTTGTGACAATTAGTAGTATAAGAAAAATTAGCTTAGGCAGAAAAACAAAAGAATAAATATAGGACAAACTCATGACAGAAATGACACTCGAACAAGCTAGCCAACTAGTCAACCAGATCAAAGCAGAGATTGGTAAAGCAGTAATAGGCCAGCAGCAAGTCATCCACGAAACACTGGTTGCGCTACTAGCAGGTGGCAATGTGCTCATCGAGGGCGTACCTGGGTTAGGAAAAACATTACTGGTTAAATCCTTGGCTCAGACTTTTTCGGGTCAATTTTCGCGCATTCAATTCACCCCCGACCTGATGCCAGCAGACATCACAGGTCACTTTATGTTTAATACAAAAACACAAGAGTTTACCGTCCGAAAAGGCCCCGTGTTTACCAATATTTTATTGGCAGATGAGATCAACCGAGCACCTGCCAAAACACAGGCCGCTTTACTAGAAGTGATGCAAGAGCACCAAGTCACTATTGAGGGCGAGACCTTTAAAGTACCGCTACCCTTTATGACGCTAGCTACCCAAAACCCACTAGAACAAGAAGGCACCTATGCCTTACCCGAAGCCCAACTAGACCGTTTTTTATTAAAAGTATTTATCAACTACCCTGAACACAATGAAGAATCAGATATGGTTACCGCGGTCACCACAGGACTAGTAGGCGATAAATTGGAAATATCACAAGTCGGCAGTGTGCTCACTCCCGATAGTTTGCAACTCATACAACAACTCACTACCGATATCGAAGTAGACCCGACTGTTATTGACTATGCGGTTCGCATTGTTCGTGCTACCAGAGAATGGCAAGGGCTGAGCATTGGCGCGGGGCCTCGTGGCAGTATTTCATTAATCCGTTTAGCGCGAGCCCAAGCACTTATCAATAGCCGCGACCACGTAACACCTGACGATATTAAAGAAATAGCACTCCCTTGTTTGCGTCACCGCGTAGCGCTATCACCAGAAATGGAATTGGAATCTCACACCACTGACGATATTTTATTATCTATTCTCGACAAAATTGAAGCACCTCGACAGTAAGACATAGGCGAATTAATCACACATATGTTCATTCCAACCCACCGTCTTTTATTACTGATTATGGCTATCGCCATGCTGGGCTTAATCAGTAGCTTCTGGCCTGCGATGCTCATTGTCTGGCAAATCAGCATTGTGCTAGCTGTGGCTATTGCCGTTATAGATGGCAGTTTGTTATTGCTGAACAAACCCGTCACCGCGACTCGACAACTACAAGGCTCGATACCGTTGGGGGTAAAACGCGATGTGAAAATCACACTAACCAATACCGATAGCAAAACACAGACTATCGACATATTCGATCACTTTCCGCTTCAAGTAGAAGCGGTGGGTATGCCGATTACCACCTCCATTTCTGGCAGTGACAACAATGATAACGGCAACAACACAGCAACCGTAAGCTATTCCATTACCGCCAAAGAACGCGGCAAGATTGTCTTCCCTGCCCTACAAATTCGTATCCTTTCGAAACTAGAACTCTGGAAACGCAATCAATATTTAGATGTTTATAATGAGACACGGGTCTACCCCAACTTTGCCGCAGTAGCCCATATGGCTTTACTAGCGACGGACAACCGCCTCAGCCAATTAGGCATCATGAAAAAACGTCGTCGAGGTGAAGGGCAGGACTTTCATCAATTACGTGAATACCGTGATGGCGATAGCCTAAGACAAATTGATTGGAAAGCTACTTCCAGAACCCGCAAACTCATCTCTCGCGAGTATCAAGACGAGCGCGATCAAGAAGTGATATTCCTGCTAGATTGTGGTCAACGTATGACTACCAAAGACGATGAGCTATCCCACTTTGATCACACCCTAAACGCCATGTTGCTACTCAGCTATGTAGCACTAAAACAAGGTGACTCTGTTGGCCTCGCCACCTTCAGTGGACAAAATGGAGAGAAAAGCGGAGAAGCCCGTTGGCTGTCACCCAAGAAAGGCAATCACACCATTCAGCACATACTGAATACGCTGTACGACTTGCAACCCTCTGATCAATCGCCTGATTACACACAAGCAGCAACAGACCTATTAATCCGACATAAAAAGCGTGCTTTAGTCATTGTACTCACTAATATCAGAGATGAGGACAGTGAAGATTTATCACCCGCACTCAAAATATTAAGCAAAAGACATCTCGTGTTATTAGCCAGCCTTCGTGAAGAAGCACTGGATAAGGCTTTACAGAAAAAAATACAAGATCTACCTGATGCCATTCGCATTGCAGCTTTGCATCGCTATTTGCAACAACGTCAATCGACGTTTAAAGCGTTACAAAATAATAAAGTGCTTAATGTGGATGTATCACCGAATAACTTAACGATTGAACTGATTAACTCCTATCTTAATATTAAGCGTAGTGGTTTGTTGTAAGTGAATGCTTGGAAGGGCTACTTTAGAGGCTGTGCAAGTATTCGCTTTTAGCCTCCCCCTTGTTGAAGGGGGATTGAGGGAGATTGAGGGGGATTTAACAAAGTTAGTAATATACTGATATTCCTGTGTTTATTTTCAACCTTTTTTAATCTCCCCTAACCCCTCTTTACAAGGAGGGGACTTTTCTGAATACTTTCACAGTCTCTTCAATCACGCACCAAGGTGCTACTCTGTTGCTTGGGCTGAGTCCAAGGCGGTGCTTATATGTTCAAACTTTCAGCCCCCTATCTATCTTTAATCTTAAATTGATCTCCACTTTTAGGCCCTTCCATTTCTTTAGTTGGGTCACTTTTTGACGGTGATTGGTCATCCTTTTTATCTTTCGACATTGCATCGTTGCCCATTGTCGACTTCATAGGTTTAGCTTCTTTTTCGGTAGTCACAGCATCAAGAGCCATAGCACCCTCTTGAGCAGGCTTTGTGGCATTTTCAGACTTTTTAGATGAAGATGTTTCACTACTATCACTCTTATTATTTCTTTCTATAGTACCTCTCATGCTTGTTGAGCTAGGTGCAGGTTTACAGTTGCACTCACAGTATCCGCGACGTACTGATTTAGGGACTTCGGGTCTACGTACTTTCTGCTTCTGCTCTTTTTCTGTCGCAGCCTTCTTTTCTTTACTCTTGTTGCGCTTAGCTTTTGTAGACACAAGATCTGATGCCAGTGGTTTGCCACAGTTCACACAACCATCTGACCAGCCTTTCCACATACCAGGGTATTTCTTTATAACTTTGACGGCTTGTCCTGACATATTTAGGTCATTTGTTTCTTCGGTTCCGCTACTAGCGTAGCTGGGAGTCATACTTGCCATAGCTATTAAAGCTACTGAAACCAATACCCCAAGGTATGTAATCACCTTTGTACTGATCTTTTTAAAAAATAGTGTTTTCATAATAAACCCTGTTTTGACCCTTTATTGGTTTCAGAAACCTTCATACATCAACTTTTATAAGCTTTCGTCGATTAAAGAAGACACTTCTGCATATCGTTGTTACCGACTTAATGAGTTCTGATATAATGCGAGGCTGTCAGAATGGTATTGAAGAGAACTTATGTCCAAGAACGAACAAACAACGTCACATACAGATACAAACGCTACTCAAAGTGCTACTCAAAGCACTACTCACTTCGGCTACGAACAAGTGCCTGTTGATGAGAAGAGTAATAAAGTTGCCGATGTATTTCATTCAGTAGCCGACAAGTACGACATAATGAACGACCTAATGTCGGGTGGCGTGCATAGACTGTGGAAAAAGTACACGATTGACAATTCTGGCGCAAAAAAGGGCGATACGATTCTTGACCTTGCAGGCGGCACGGGCGACTTGGCGATTAAGTTTTCACGTATCGTTGGTTCTGAGGGTCAGGTCACGCTTTCTGACATTAATGAATCTATGCTAGAAAATGGTCGTAGACGACTAACTGACATGGGGATTGTCGGCAATATTGATTATGTATTGGCTGACGCGCAAGAACTACCCTTCCCTGATAATCATTTTGATATAGTAACGATGGCATTCGGGCTACGCAACGTGACCGATAAAGACAAAGCATTACGTTCTATTTTCCGCACTATCAAACCTGGCGGAAAACTAATGGTGCTTGAATTCTCTAAACCTGTTCTACCTGGGTTGAGTACTTTTTATGATCAGTATTCATTTAAGCTATTACCTTTAATGGGCAAGCTCATTGCTAATGATGCTGAAAGTTATCAATATCTGGCTGAGTCCATCCGTATGCACCCCGATCAAGAAACCTTGAAAGGCATGATGGAAGGTGCAGGCTTCGAACGCACGTCTTACCATAATATGACAGGTGGGATTGTTGCCTTGCATACTGGTTATAAGTTCTAGTCAGCGCAGACCTCAACTCACTAAACAGAGCGCTACCGCTAGAAAATACCTATGCAACTTCCTATCCTCTTGTTATCCACTATAGAAACCGCTATCAATGCTTGGCTAAAGCTAGATGATGAGGCGATGCCGCAGTTCGCTTCCATGGAGGATAAGGTTATTCAGTTTCATATTACTGGGCTGGAGCTTAACCTTTTCTTCTTACCCGCTGAGCGACATATCCAGGTACTGGGGCAATATGCGGGCAAAGCCGATACGATTATTCATGGCTCCCCTCTTGCGTTAATGCGCCTTAGCACTTCTGATGATGCAGGCAAAACCATGCTCGAAATCGATGCGCATATAGAAGGCGATACGGCTTTAGGTACTCGTTTTAGTCAAGTGCTTAAATCAGTTGATATTGACTGGGAAGAGTTCTTATCTAAAGCCGTGGGCGATATTGTGGCTCATCAAGCAGGCTCAATGGTAGAAGAGTCTAAAGGCTGGATTAAAGACAGCGAGCAAGCCATGCGCCTTAATGTAGCCGAATATCTAACGGAAGAAAGTCAACTAGTAGCTGCGGACGCTGAGGTTGCTCATTATATGGATCAAGTCGATGCGCTTCGTGCCGATACTGACCGTATTCAAGCACGTATTGAGCGTCTACAAAGCACTAATAACAACAGCAAAAGCGATAAGAAATAATGCTTAGATTCATACAAATACGTCGCCTTTATGCTATTAATCGCGTGCTCGTTAAACACGGGCTAGATGAAATCTTACTACACATTCCTGTCTTTAGACCCTTGCGCTTCTTTTACTATCTAGCGCCGTGGAATATTAAAAAGAATATCAAAAAGGAAACCCAAGCCGAGCCACTGGGTGTGCGCATTCGACTGGCACTTGAAGATCTTGGCCCTGTCTTCATCAAATTTGGACAAATGCTGTCGACCCGCAACGATCTATTGCCACCCGATATCAATCAAGAACTAAGTAAATTACAGGACGATGTACCTCCCTTCTCGTCTCAACTAGCTATCGACATCATCGAGAAATCGTTTGGAGAGCCTATTGCAAAAGCCTTTAAACAATTTGATGATAGCCCTTTGGCTTCTGCCTCTATCGCACAAGTGCATACCGCGACGTTGTGGAATGATGATGAAGTCATCGTCAAAGTGGTGCGTCCTGATATAAAACCTGTCATTGAGCAAGATATTCAAGTCCTGTTTTTAATCGCAAAACTAGCTAACCGTTACTGGAAAGAAGCCCAGCGTTTGCGCCCCGTGGAAATTGTCGAAGAATATGAATCAACCATTCTTGACGAGCTAGATTTAGTACGAGAAGCCGCTAACGCAAGCCAATTACATAGAAACTTCGAGAACTCAAAAGAACTCTATATTCCGCGTATTTATTGGGATATGACGCATGATCAAGTACTCGTTATGGAGCGAGTCTATGGCATACCCGTGGGTGATTCTGATGAATTACACCGTCAAAAAGTAAATATGAAGCGCTTAGGTGAACTCGGTGTAGAAACCTTCTTTACACAAGTTTTTCGACATAACTTTTTTCATGCTGATATGCACCCTGGCAATATCTTTGTTAATGCCGATGACCCCGATAAGCCTTTCTACATAGCTGTAGACTTTGGCATAGTTGGTACGCTAACTCCTGATGATCAACGCTACTTGGCAGAGAACCTTCATGCCTTCTTTAATCGGGATTATAAGCGAGTAGCTGAGTTACATATCGAATCAGGGTGGGTGCCTTCTTATACGCGTGTTAATGATTTTGAATCGGCTATCCGAACCGTCTGTGAGCCCATCTTTAATCGACCTTTAAAAGAAATATCCTTTGGCTTTTTCTTATTACGCCTCTTCCAAACGGCTCGACGTTTTGATATGGAAGTACAACCACAGCTTGTGCTACTGCAAAAAACACTACTCAATATTGAAGGGCTAGGCAGACAGCTCTACCCAGACCTTGATTTATGGGTTACCGCAAAACCTTTCTTGCAACGCTGGATGGATGAGCAAGTCGGCGTACGCTCGCTCTTAAATGGCGCTAAAACAAATCTGCCCAAATTTATCGAACAACTTCCTCATATGCCAACGATGGTCAATGATGTCATCAAGCAAATGCACGACCAGCAGAATAGACAGCCTGCTGAACAAAAGCAGATGCTAAAACTACAACAACAATCTCAGCACCATACCAAAAAGATGCTATTGGGTATTACGGGTGGCTCGCTCATTATTAGCAGCGCACTGATTTATTCACTGGCTAATAACGCAAATACTGGGCTTGATGGCTCTTCATTTATGGGTCCACTGCTCGGAGTTACGGGGGTTGTTATTTCGATATTTGCGTACTACAAAAGCTATAGATAATACTTATAGAGGTATATATAAAGCAACAATAAACACAAAGTGAGGTTCTAAACAAGCTAGAGAGATAGAAAATATCATTCAGTTATTGTTCATATTTTATTCATTTTACACTTGACAACTAGATATAGTATTCAAGAATTACACATAGACACACTTGACTTATTAACATCTATTAATAATGAGAAAACGCTATAATAGTTTTTATTTATATCTTACTAATTACACTCATATTTATTTATATTTTATAACTATCAACATGTTACAATCATACCTGTATTTTCTAACAGGTAGTAAAATGGCTCTACAAAGCCATTCATTACTTTTCACAAAAAGTTATTAACAAAGTTATCCACAGGCAGCTTGTGCATAACCGTGTGTTCCTACACCTTTATCCCTATTCAGTGTTTTTATACAAGCCTCCCCGTTATTCCGATCAAAATACTCTCTGTTCGCTATTTATTGATTAGAGGTTATAGGGTACGGCTGATGACTTGCTATAATGCTAATATTCGATGCTATTGCTCCGTATATGTGGGCATGTAAAAAAGAACCACAATAATAATTAGGAATAAATCCATGCAAGAAGCTGTACCAGAAACAACACCTATGCCCTCCATTACGGAGAATGTTGTTAAATTCAAGCAAACCAAAAACCCTTATTATCTTGCTAAAGCCATTTTCATGGTATTAAAAAGAGGCCGTACCCACGAGTTGCTCTATGGTATTTATTGCAAAGCAGTTCATCCCGCTTCACCCGTTACTCCTACATCAGCAGATATTATTGACCCTATTTTGCAAGATTTTGAAGAGAACAAGTATATCTACAAGAGAGAGTTTCTCTCTGTGCCTCAATTAAAAGAAATCTACGGTGATAAATTTGCTATAGATAAAATCCCCAGCATTTTTGCAGGTACACGTTCTGAAAGCATTATTGAAACAGAGGATAGTTTAATTTTGGGTGAATACGGCATGGATAATAACTCCGCCCGTATTGCGCTTGTGACCAAAGACGACTGCGTTATTAACGACCATTACATGCACGAGTCTGGGATTCGTCATATCCACGCACTACATTCTTTAGGCAATACCGATAACAACGACTTTCTCGTGGCTACTGGCGACAGATTAAAAGTATTGGATGAGTGGAGCAACGATAATACTTCTATCACTTACACAAAACGTCTCAAGCGCTTTCTTGCGGGCTATACAGCTATGGTTAGAGTCAATGGTGAGTTCTATTTTGGCACTGACTTTACGGCTCGTCCTAACTACATAGAAATGCGAGATGGTACTAAGTTTTTCTTTCCTGAAACAGCCTACACAATGTTTGTTATGAACTTTAAAGCAATTGATGACCGTTATTTATTAGCACTCAGTAGCTCATTGGACGACTTTGGAAGCCTTAAGGCGCTTTCTATTTTTGATACCGTTGATCAGTGTTTTATTTACTGTGAGTCTGTCGAGCTACCTGATTAATTAAAGAATCTCTGAACCACTTTTCATCATAACTATGTCAATATTATGTCAACTATCAAAATAATCCAAAATCCATCACCATCAGAGCTAGAAGAAAAAGGCGTATTCAGCTGGTCAATATGGTCGCATCCTGAAGCAGAATTTCCATGGATGTATACTGATGATGAAACATGCTATTTTTTAGAAGGAAGCGTTACCGTTACTCCCAAAAATGGCGAACCTGTCACAATGGGAAAAGGTGATCTCGTTACCTTCCCAAAGGGTATGGAGTGCAATTGGCTCATACACCAAGACGTTAAAAAGCATTATCGTTTTGGCTGAACTAGTACATCAATCAGTCCAAAATGTCGGTCTCAGCGACATTTTGAGCGGGTTGATGTACTAGGTTTACATGATCAACCATCGCACCATCAAGTCAGATACTGGAAACCAGCAAACATGAACTTACCAACCATCAAGCAACTACGCTACTTTGTAGCCCTTGAGTCGCACCAACATTTTGGTAAGGCCGCTCAATCTTGCTTTGTTTCCCAATCTGCCTTTAGTGTAGCCATTCGTGAATTGGAGTCCTTACTCGGCTCTCAACTAGTAGATCGCACTAATAAAAATGTAACCATCACCCGAGTAGGTAAAGAAATAGCAGCTCATGCCAAGCGTTGTCTGCGGGATGTCGAATATCTTACCTCTATTGCCAGAAGCAACGACGAACCTTTATCAAGCAAGCTTATTTTAGGTGCTATTCCAACGATTGCTCCTTTTATATTACCCAAGTTAGTCCCTAAATCACGAGATTCTTACCCTGACTTACAGCTCTACCTGAATGAAGATACCACCTTAAATCTGTATAAACAGCTGATGGACGGAGACCTTGATTTATTGATCATCGCCCTGCCCTATAAGCTTGCAGGTGTTGAAGTGATGACTCTGTTTAAAGATGATTTTCTACTGGCTTGCAGAAAAGATACCAAACTCATCGACCCAAAAAACTATGATCATGACAACGTTCCTACAGAAAGTATTATTTTATTAGAAGACGGACATTGTTTAAGAGACCATGCGCTTTCTGCTTGTAATATTCGTAACCAAGATAGTGTTAACCGCTTTGCTGCAAGTAGCTTACTTACCTTGGTTGAAATGGTGGATTCGGATTTAGGCATTACCTACTTAACAGAAATGACCACCCACTCTTCTTTGCTAAAACATACGGGCATCACCACTTGGCCACTTGGTAGTAAACAGAGCCATCGTGAAATTGGCTTGGTATGGAGAAAGAACAGCGCTCAAACGGAAGAATTCAAACTTTTAGGCGAGTTCATTAAGCATCACTTTAAACCCTCAGCATCATAAACTCATGTTTATTTCTAAACTCCAGTTACATCTTTTTCCTGAAAACCCAGAAACCACGCTTCCACAAAATGAATTAATAAATGCTCTGGCAAGCATGGCGTTTATGGGTGATGCAGAAAATAAGGCAGACCATCAAGGTAAACGGTTCTTAACAGGAGAAAAGTTTTTATCCCATCTGTGTTTTCTAGGCTGCTCTCCTGATATCGAGTTTCTTCCTAATAGCGAAGACCCAGACTCACCCTATATCTACATTGAGATTCCTGAGACACATCCTATTCCTCAATTTACCAGCGGTGTTAATGTTAAAGCACCTCGTTGTTCTGAGTGTAAAAAAGAGTTAACTGGACTCGCTACGTTTCTAAAAGAAGCAGATAGTATTTGTAAGCCTGACAAAGCTCACTGTCAACACTGCAACTCTGTTTTAGCTATGGATAGATTGAATTGGCGAAGAACCGCCTACTCGTCACGCACTCGTATTATTATTCATAATATATACGAATCAGAAGCCGTACCTGATGATCTATTATTGGATCAGCTTTATAAGCTAACTCAATCTAAATGGAAATATGCTTTTATTAGAATAACGTAAAACAAAGTCTATTAATCGTCCCAAAGTATTAACAGTATTTTTCTTGAAAAGCACATGCAACCGCACCACAGGGATGTTCAATATTAATGACTACAAAACGATGCTCTAAATAGAGAATATGCTCCTACGGGTTACGACTATCGCAGGGCTGTTCAATGCTAAATGAAAAGCTCCCTCTCCCCTTTGGGGGGAGGGGGAGATGTTCTAAGGTCGTCTTTTTTATCAGACTATCTACCCCCTCCCTAACCCTCCCCCTGCTAGGTGGAGGGAACTTTGTCTATTCCATGAACAGATTCCTAGCATTGAACAGCCCTGACG
>JALXAX010000165.1 GCA_026991755.1 Thiotrichaceae bacterium
CGCGAGAATGCAATCACTGAGCCTTCTTTACTTAGTAAAGAAAATAGCGATAAAAAACCAGCTAGATCACGATAGGAGATAAGACGATGTCACGCTTTTTTAGAAGACAAAAGTATTGCCGTTTCACAGCTGAAGGCATTACCGATATTGATTACAAAGATCTTGATTTATTAAAGGACTTTGTTACAGAAACAGGAAAGATCGTACCTAGCCGTATTACAGGTACCTCTGCGAAATACCAGCGTCAATTGGCGACTGCTATCAAACGCGCCCGTTTCCTTTCTTTGCTGCAATATACTGATCAGCATAAGTAAAATATTAGATTTAAGGTGAATAACCATGGAAGTCATACTTCTTGAAACCATAGAAAACCTAGGCCGCCTAGGTACTGTTGTTAACGTACGCTCTGGCTACGCACGTAATTATCTGGTTCCCCAGAGAAAAGCAAAAATGGCAACAAAAACTAATCTGGCTGAGTTTGAAAAAATTCGCGCTGAGTTAGAAAAAGCTGAAGCTGAAGTTGTTACTGCTGCGGAAGCACGTAAAGCAGAGCTTGATAATATCTCTGTTACTATCACCGCTAACTCAGGTACAGAAGGCAAGCTATTTGGCTCTGTATCTCCTGCTGATGTGGCTGAAGCACTAGTTGCTACAGGTGCTACCGTTGAGCGTAGTGAAGTACGCATGCCTGAAGGCCCTATCCGTGAGACAGGTGAGCATGATGTGCTTATCCACTTGTACACAGATATTGATGCAATCGTTAAAGTAACGGTTATCGGCGACGGTGAAATCTCTACGATTATTGACGAGATTGATGCAGAAGAAGCTGAGGCTGCTGAGTACGAAGAAGATACTGCAGATTCTGATACAGAAGAAGCATAAGCAAGTTATTGGCGTTTAACGCTACATAGTTTAGCTTAGTTAGCTCAATAAAAAGGGCGGCCTTATTACTAAGGCTGCCCTTTTTTGTGTCTGGAATTTATGTGGATGGCGCTTAGCTTATTTACTAACTTGCTATGGTGCTAGTCGATTTGATCCACAAGCAGACTAACCAAAAGTGACTTTTGCGCATGCAGGCGATTCTCAGCCTCTTGCCATACAACACTCTGTGAACCTTCTAGAACATCTTCGGTAACTTCTTCACCACGGTGTGCGGGTAAGCAATGCATAAAGAGTGCATCTTTATCTGCTTCTGCCATTAACGATGAGTTTACTTGATAGTCAGCAAAGGCAAGTTCACGTTTCTTTTGCTCATCTTCTTGACCCATGCTAGCCCATACGTCAGTAACTACTAGGTTAGAGTTTTCACTAGCCTGCTTGGCATCATGGATAATCGTAGCGCGATCACCTAGCTCTGCAAGCAGCTGTGCGTTAGGCATATAGCCTTCAGGGCAAGCAATATTTAGCTGGAAATCAAACTGTCGTGCTGCATTCATCCAAGAGTGGCACATGTTGTTGCCATCGCCGACCCAGGTAACCGTTGCACCTTTTATAGAGCCGCGTTGTTCCACATAAGTCATCACGTCTGCTAATAACTGACAGGGGTGATAATCATCTGTTAGTGCATTAATAACAGGTACTTGTGAGTATGTTGCAAATTGCTCAACAGTGGCATGGTCGAATGTTCTGATCATGACTACATCAGTCATGCTTGAAATAACTCTAGCTGAATCTTGTACAGGTTCTCCACGACCTAACTGAGTGTCGTTAGGTGATAGGAAAATCGCATGACCTCCTAATTGCGTCATACCTGCTTCGAAAGAAACGCGTGTGCGCGTCGATGATTTATCAAAAATCATAGCCAACGTTTTATTTTTTAGTGGCGAGTAAGGATCACCTTCTTTCCACATGCTTTTCAATTTGGTGGCTTTTTGTATGAGTGTGTCTAACTCCTGTGGAGTGAAGTCCATTAAAGTCAGGAAGTGTTTTATATTTTTATTCATATTACGTACTTATAAATTGCTTGATAAGGCTAGATACGGTGTTGATCAGCTCATCAGCTTGTTCTGTTGTTAAAATCAAGGGAGGTAGTAAACGCACTACTTTATTAGCCGTTACGTTAATTAAAACGCCTTGTTGTAGCGCTAGCCCAACCAGTTCGGCACAGTCTTTTTCAAGCTCAATACCAATCATCAGGCCTTTACCTCTGATGCTAGTAATGCCCTCTATCGACAATTGCTTAGTAAATTCGTCCACTAGGTATGTGCCCAGGCTGGAAGCGACCTTATCAAGTTGCATGGTTTGCATTACATCAATGACCGCTAGGGCAGCTCTACAAGCAAGCGGGTTGCCACCAAAGGTAGAGCCGTGAGTACCAGCTGTGAAAACGCCTTTAGCACGACCACTAGCCATACAAGCCCCAATAGGTACACCATTGCCTAGTGCTTTGGCTAATGTCATGACATCAGGCTTAATATGTTGATGTTGGAAGGCAAACCATTTACCGGTTCTGCACATGCCCGTCTGGATCTCATCCAGCATAAATAACCAGTCTTGCTGATCACACAATTGACTTATTTTAGTAAGATAGTCATCAGCAGGAATATTGACCCCGCCTTCACCCTGAACAGGCTCTACTAAGACAGCAACAATATTTGGGTTGGTCTTAACTAGTGCTTCTATTGCATCAAAATCATTATAAGGAACACGGATGAAGCCAGAGACTAAAGGCTCAAAGCCCTGCTGGATTTTGGTGTTTCCCGTGGCTGATAATGCAGCTAACGTTCTGCCGTGAAAGCTGCTTTCCATTACCACAATTTCAGGATTGCTGATGTTCTTCTTGCTCGCATAAAGACGTGCAAGTTTAATCGCGGCTTCATTAGCCTCAGTGCCCGAATTACTGAAGAAAACTTCATCAAGCCCTGATAGCTCACAGAGCTTGTCCGCAAGTTTTTGTTGCAAATCAATCTGGTACAAGTTTGACGTATGTACTAGCTTTCCTGCTTGGTCAGCAATAGCTTGAGCTACCTCTGGTCGTGCATGGCCTAAACTACATACGGCAATACCTGAAATAGCATCTAGATAGTGTTTATTATTTGCATCCCAAAGATACGCGCCCTCACCCCGTTCAAAGGTGACGGATAAAGGTGAATAGGTAGCCATGATTGTACTTGCCATTGTGAATAACCTACGGTTAGGATTAGACCATACCAACAAAAAAAGGTAGCCGATGCTACCTTCGAAAAAAGGCAGATATGTTACCCTAGCGCGCTTTGTACGTCAAACCAGCGACTTATCTTTGGATTTGCAAATCATGAAGCTCCGTTTTTTAAGAGTAATTTGACGTGTCTTCAACCTGGAAAATGCAGTTGGATAACTTGTAGAGTGATTCTGTTGGGCTGAATGGCGTAATGAAAAAAGGAATTAATGGTTGATCCTTAATGAGTTTTTTCATATAGCTAGTCAGCTCAACAGGGTTGCTCTACATGTTGTAGCGTCCTCATTGAATAAGTGAATGATTCTACCGCACATATCTAATCATTTATCAAATGTTAGTATTACTTTGTAGTGGTCAACTGCGTTTTCTAGGTTCAATGTAATAAATAAAATATAAAATGATGTTTGACAGTAACTATAAGGAGTTCTACAATACCGCTCCCTTTTTCATGGGGTTTTTGGAGAATTATCATGTACGCTGTTATTAAAACAGGTGGAAAACAATATCGTGTTGCTGAAGGCGACGTGATAGAAATAGAAAAATTAGACTTAGAAGAAGGCGCAACTGTAGACTTCGAAGAGATCCTTATGGTAGGTGAAGGTGAAGATGTTAAAATCGGCACACCTTTCATTGAAGGCGGAAAAGTTACGGGCACTGTTCAAGAACAGAAGCGTGGCAAGAAAGTTGAGATCATCAAATTCAGACGTCGTAAGCATCACCAGAAGCGTACGGGTCATCGTCAATACCTGACAAAAGTAGAAATCACTGGTATTTCTGCATAAGTTTTTAATGTAGCGCTAGCTATGTCTTGTGATGTGGCTTGCATATTTACATTATTTCTTACATATAGAAAAATAGGTTTAGAAGAAAGATATGGCACATAAGAAAGCAGGCGGTAGTACCCGCAACGGTCGCGATTCAGTATCAAAACGTCTTGGCGTAAAGCGTTTCGCTGGTCAAGTTGTTTCAGCAGGTAGCATTATCGTTCGTCAACGTGGTACACGTTTCCATGCAGGTGAGAACGTAGGTTGTGGTAAAGACCACACGTTATTTGCTAAAGCGGATGGTGAAGTACGTTTCGAAGTGAAAGGACCTCGTAGCCGTAAATATGTAAGCATCACTGCATTAGAAGTAGAAGCTGCATAAAGTAGTTGATTGAGTTGTTTGCTTATTAATGGCAAATAATAGCAACTCAGCCTCCTAGCTACTTTTAAGAAGTATCTGAAGCCCCGCATAGTCGGGGCTTTTCTTGTTATTCCTATTCTGTAATAATTCGTTGGGCTTACAGTCGTAGCCAAGTACGATTGTTTTAATCAATTAAAGTTGAACCCCTATGAAATTTGTCGATGAAGCTAGCATAAGAGTAAAAGCCGGTGATGGTGGAAATGGCTGTGTCAGTTTTCGTCGCGAGAAATATATCGAATACGGTGGCCCTGATGGTGGTGATGGCGGTGACGGTGGGTCTGTTTACCTGATTGGTGATGAAAATCAAAGTACGCTCGCTGATTTTCGCCATGTTCGTTTGTTTGAAGCAGGTCGTGGAAAAAATGGGGCTAGCCGCAACATGACGGGTGCTGGAGGGGAGGATATTGTTATTCCTGTTCCTGTTGGCACTATCGTGCATGACGATGAAACCGATGAGCAGATCGGTGACTTAATGCAAGGGCAAAAGCTGTTGGTTGCCCGAGGTGGCTTTCATGGTTTGGGTAATTTGCGTTATAAAAGCTCTACCAATCGCGCTCCAAGAGAATCAAAACCTGGTACAGAAGGTGAGCTACGCCACCTTCGTCTAGAGATGAAAGTATTAGCTGACGTCGGCTTGCTTGGTTTGCCCAACGCGGGAAAGTCTACACTCATCAGTGCTATCTCTTCAGCTAAACCCAAAATTGCTAATTATCCCTTTACTACTCTTTACCCCAATTTAGGTGTTGTTTATGTGGGTACACATAAGAGTTTCGTAGTGGCGGACATTCCAGGTCTTGTAGAAGGTGCAGCCGAAGGTGCGGGTTTAGGTATTCAGTTCTTAAAGCATTTGTCTCGTACCCAGCTGCTTTTACATCTTGTTGATATTGATCCTGAAGATGCGAGTAGCCCTGCAAATGCGGTAAAAGTAATAGAAAAGGAATTAACCAAGTACAGTGATGAATTAGGTGGACGAGCGCGCTGGCTAGTCATCAATAAAATAGATCTTTTACCTGAAGATATGCAACAGCAATTCTGTGATGATTTAATCGAAGAGCTAGCTTGGGAAGGTCGTGTATTCCCTGTGTCGGCGGTTACAGGGCAGGGCACTAAAGAGCTTCGTCATCAAATCATGCAGCATCTGGATAGCGATGAATAAACGCTCGGATATTATTAAAAACACCAAGCGATGCATTATAAAAATTGGTAGTGCGCTACTGACCAGTAATGGTAAAGGCCTAAATGTTGAGGCTATCAATGATTGGGTTAAGCAACTTGCCTCTATTAAACAATCAGGTGTTGAGATTGTATTAGTCTCGTCAGGTTCAGTCGCGGAAGGCATGAGTCGTATGGGGTGGGACAAGCGCCCAAAAACACTACACGAATTACAAGCTGCTGCCGCTATTGGTCAAGCAGGCTTGATTCAAACTTATCAACACAACTTCGAACAACATCAACTACAGACCGCTCAAATTCTATTAACCCATGATGATTTAAGTAATCGTCAACGCTATCTAAATGCACGTAGTACGTTACGAACGTTACTTAAGCTAAACACCATTCCCATTGTTAATGAAAACGATACAGTAGCACTTGAAGAAATCCGTCTAGGAGATAACGATACCTTGGCGGCAATGGTAGCGAATCTGGTTGATGCCGATTTGCTGATTATTCTCACGGATCAAGATGGTTTGTACGATAAAGACCCCAGAAAATTTGTAGATGCTAAGTTGATTTCCCTAGATTCCGCAAGTAATGAAACCTTGCTAGGTTTTGCAGGTTCAGCTGGAACCCATATCGGTACGGGAGGTATGAGAACAAAGGTGCTTGCGGCACAATCAGCCGCACGTTCAGGTTGCGATACCATTATTGCAGCAGGTACAGAAAGCAACATTCTTACACGTATTATGGAAGGTGAGGCGTTAGGCACATTGTTAACCGCTGATTGCGAACCCATAAAGGCTCGTAAGCAATGGATCTCACATCAAACCAATATCATGGGACAACTAACCATCGACTCTGGTGCTGAAAGTGCGCTGCTGAAAGGTGGGCGTAGTCTACTTCCCGTTGGTGTAAATCATGTGGACGGTGACTTTAAACGGGGTGATATAGTCAATTGCGTGAATAGCAAAGGTGTTCTTATCTGCCGAGGAGTTATTAATTATTCATCAAAGGAATGTAGAAAGATTCAAGGTCTAGCGAGTACTGATATTGTTAATCATCTAGGTTATATTGATGAGTCTGAGCTAATACACCGTGATAATCTTGTTGTGTTGGTTAGTGTTGACTAAAGAGGCTGTGCTTATTTTTGCAAAAGTACTACTTTACACGCTACCTTTATCTGAAGCGATTAAATCGTTCTTCATAAGTTTTTCTAATCTGCTACAATCTATGGCAGGATTGTTGGTTTCATAGACTTAAAACCCTACTTAAGTTCTAAGTAACCGGAGTTACATTAAGGAATCTCTGATTAACTCTGATCGGAGTTTCTGTGAGATAGAGTTTGTCACTTTTATAGCGAGAAGCTGGCGGATTCTAGCCTCAGAAAAACGAATCATGAGTTGATCAGAGCTTCCTTAAGAGCCTTCTTACTGGTAAAGGAATATAAATGAAATATCATAACCCTCTCGTTAAAATAGCGACTGGCTTAGTGCCTCTTATTCTTCTTTCATCGTGTAGCCAATCACAATCCGTTCCAGAAGCTGAGGCAATCCCCGTTGTTGTAGTACCTAACCAGCAAATCCCCTACCCCAAAGGTGTGAAAAGGCCTAAGCTTTCTGAGCGTGAGTTACAAGCCATTAGTCGCCGGATTTATTACAACGAGGCTTCCTCCAAACCTAAAAATTTAATGATATGGAATGATAATGAGAATTTTGTATCCTTGGGCATAGGGCACTTCATTTGGTATCCCGTAGGTTCTAATAAGCGTTTTGATGAAACATTTCCCAGCATGATTGATTATTTTCAGCAACATAATGTACGGATTCCTCATTGGCTTATTAGTGCCAGAAATAGAGGTGCACCTTGGCCTAATAAGCAGGCTTTTTTACAGTCTCAGAATGATCCTGAAGTTCGTGAGTTGAAAAGAATTCTTCTAGATACTAAAGAGTTACAGACGTTGTTCTTCTTTGATCGTATTCACCAATCTATTCCTTCTATTGTTAGACAGGCACCTGCCAACAAACGTCAACTCATGATTCAAAACTACAATGCTATTGCTAATACAAAAGGTGGATGGTATCCGTTAATTGATTATATTAATTTTAAAGGCACGGGTTTAAAGCCAACAGAACGCTATAGCGGTCTGGGTTGGGGATTATCTCAAGTGTTACAAGAGATGAGGCCTGTTGCCGCTGGTCCACAGGCATTGCAAGAGTTTGCTAAAGCTTCACGTTTTGTATTAGAAAGAAGAATTAACAACTCTCCTTCAGCTAATAATGAACGCAGATGGTTGCCAGGTTGGAGAAACCGTCTTGCTACTTACACTCAGCCATTATAAAGCCGGTGCTTTGCTTGGGGGGTAAGGTGTATCAATTTGCAATAAGTAGTTCCTGCATAGGTTGTTAGAAGCAACACAGGAACTATCAGGTTTTGATCTCATCTACCAAGGTATTTCAGTACCATCGATATCTAAGAACTTTCCGCTATGACTCATATCTGAATTGCCGATGAGTTTGAGCAACATGCTAACCGATTGTTCGACGCTTAGCTCCCCATGAGGGCCACCCATATCCGTTCTTACCCACCCTGGGTGTAAGATCATTACGATAATATCTCGATGCTTTAGGTCTTGTGCTGCACTAACTGTTACCGCGTTAAGGGCTGCTTTTGTTGCTCTGTAGGCATAACTTCCGCCTGAGCTGTTATCAGTAATACTACCCATTTTACTGCTTAGGTTTGCGATAACTTTCATCTCGCTTTTTGCTACGTTATCGACAAAATATTCCATCATTTTCATGGGGGCTAGTAAGTTAACTTCCACAGCTTCTTGCCATGCGTCATCATCACAGTCACCAAAGGTTGATGCGCCTTTTGCATGGACTCCTGCGTTATTGAAGAGTATATCGATAGGAGTATTCTTTAGTTCTTTTTGTAGCGCTTCTAGTTGCTCAATGTGTTGAACGTCTAGTTTATGGACTGTAAGTTTGTCTTTGTGCTCTTTGGCTAATGCCGAAAGTTCTTTTGCCTTTTTTGGGGCTCGGCAACATGCATGGATAGTCCAGTCTTCAATAAGACATTGCTTACATAGTTCTAGACCTATACCTCTATTCGCGCCTGTGACAAGTAAAGTGGGCATGACAATGGTTACTCCTCTTCTTTATTTTTTTCATCAAGTTCTGCAAGCACAATATTAGCCAATTCTACTTCCGATTGTTGGATAAAGTCAGCAATGCTGATGGTTTTCTCTTGACGCAAATCCAAGGAACTAAGACTTTTATTATAAGAGGGTAAAGGAGAGAATCCTGGGCGTGTAAGCTCTCGTACAAAGTCAGAAGCTTGGTAGGCCATGAAAGGCGCGCTAACTAGTAGTGATACACCTAATGCAGCTGCAAATGGAGAGTGGGCTATTCGCATCATAAAGACGGTGATTAGTCCAGGTAATAGCACAAAGTTGACTAGATTCAGGCTGACTGTTTTGATTGATTCCGATGAGAAATAATAGCTTACAAAGTGCGATATATACTCGACTAGTTGCGGGACAAGGAATAGTAACGAAGCGACACTAATAGCAGGGACAATATCCCATCGGTGTGAGGCGAGTCGACTGATACCTGCAACCACAAGGAAGAAACCGAGTAGGTATAGCATTGAGGTGAAGCTTGCATCAATATAATGACCGATAGGTCGATCCATTGAGGTGCTCATGTACTGGTCGAATAGGAACATACCCAAAGCAGATAGCAGAAGGAAGGTTGCCCAAATAGGGCTAGTATAAAGGCAAAAGAAGCCATTGCACTCACGAACACGGGTAGGCTCAACAGCCATGTCAGATGACAATAAGCGAATCTTGCTACTGGCGAGGTTTATATCTGTTGGGAGGTGTACTTTACGCCCTTCACCTACCTTCAACTTTTCTTTATTAAGGCGTGAACCGTTTTCATTAGACAGATTGGTGACGATAAACGCATCGTCATCATTGCTTTGTTCTATTTTTAAATGATGTGGTGACACCGACAAGTCTGAAAGAATAATGTCATTGTCTAATGCTCTGCCAATCGTTGCTGAGCCAGACTTAACAGGGTGAAACTGACTAACTCCGCGAGAATGTGTTTCTACAATTAATGTTGCCATGTGATGTTCTCCAACATTTTCTGTAGTAGGTCCATTGCTGAATTAAAGTCTGTACCGACTAGATCTAAATTAAAAATAAACCCCTCTTTTTTGTGACCGACCATAGCAACGGTGGTGAGTACATCACTGAGGCCTGTGTATTTTAGGTAATCTCTACGACAAATAGTGGCTTTAAAATTGATACCAGATAAGTCAATGTAGCGAGTCGTGCATGCAAAGTTGGTAACATCTTCTTTTCCAGCACCACTAGGTGGCACACTATCGTTGAGCTTTTCATAAGCCGCATGATAGAAACGAGAAGGTGACATGTTTTCAGTTTCTAACCAATGGTATTCGTAAGCAAGACCACCCACCTCTAAAGACTCGGATAGAAAAATATGATACTCGTTGGTGCAGCTTGAAGAGGTAAGGCTATACTGAACTTCTTTTTTGAAGTTGGGGCTGGCATCCCAGCAACGGTAAGTATCAAATAGCTCAGAGGGTACATTAAATTTCCCAATTTTGGTCACGCCCCATTCATGGTTAAGTACCATATTCATTTTTTGCTGAGCGTTATTCACGAGCTGTTCGGAGATCAGTTCATAAATGTCGGTTGCAGGTTCAAAGTCACGCTGAGCCAGTCTTTCTAAAATTTTAACTAAATGCTCAGCAGAGACTAAAAAACTGATTTCATTACCAGAAGTAGCAACGTTAATGCCAATGACTTTACCGTCTTCATTTAAAGTGGGGCCTCCACTCATACCTGGATTCAAGCTGCCCGATACTAGTATATTTTTCTCTTCGCTGTTATTCATGATGCCATTGTTGACGCCTTCAACAATAGAAAACCCCAGGTCTAGAGGGTTGCCTAAAGAAAATAGGCGCGCCCCTTTTTCGGGTATATGAGTAATTTCTAAGGGCTTACCAAGATGAGTGTCTGCTTGAAGTACTGCAAGGTCGTGTGTGATATCCAAATCTAAAATGCGTAGAGAGCCTTTCTTTCCATCACGGGTGAGGTACTCAAGAACGTATTTATCGGGTTCGTTAACAAAACCACTAACCACATGAAAGTTAGTGGCAATGATGTTGGAGTTTATGACGGTAAAGCCAGAGCCGATACTGGCTTTTTTCCCAGTTTGCTTATGTACAACTCTTATTTGAAAAACAGACTTGTCTGTTTCAGAATAAATATCTGCACTATCTGAAATAGCATAGACATGGCTGATGGATAGGAGACTTATTATTAAGATAAGAAGTGATTTCTTCATTGTTATACTTTTTATTAGCAGTTTAGTTTTCTAGTTTTTAGAGAGGCTACATGATTTCATGGGTTTATACTAGATCAAGCCCTGTTTGAGGCTATAAGGAGTGAGGTTAAAGAGATAAATCAAATGAACGGATGCGCTTTAATGACCACTGGATATGCTCTTTAACCAATGGTGTCGAATGTTCCAGATGCTTAGTTAGGCTTTTCTTAACCAAGGTATTTAGGGAGCTTTTGGGGTTTGCAGAGTTACCTAGTGCAATAGCTATATTCCTTTGCCAGCGTTCGTAACCTATTCGTCGAATGGGGGAGCCTTGCATGCGATTTAGAAACGCTTCTTCAGTCCATTCAAATAATTCAATTAAGTGACTGCAATCTAATTGGTGACGTGCGGCAAAGTCATCGAGCTGTGAGAACTGGGCAAAACGATTCCATGGGCAAATCAATTGGCAGTCATCACAACCATAGATGCGATTTCCCATAAGGGGACGTAGTGCTTCAGGAATGGCTCCCTTATGTTCGATGGTGAGGTAAGAGATACAAAGTCGTGCATCAAGCTCATAAGGGGCAATAATAGCTTTGGTAGGGCAAATGTCGATACAGGCTGTGCACTCTCCACAATGATTTGAGAGTGGCGTGGAAGGTGCTAGGGGCAAGTCTGTATATATTTCACCTAGGAAAAACCAAGAGCCAGCTTCTCTACTTAATATATTGGTGTGTTTCCCCATCCACCCCAAACCTGCCTTAACAGCTATGGGCTTTTCGAGTACAGGTGCACTGTCCACGAAGACTCGGTAACCAAAGTCACCGATTTCCTCAGTAATCTTACCTGCCAGTTTTTGTAGTTTCTTACGCATGACTTTGTGGTAATCACGACCTAATGCATAGCGTGAGATATATCCGAGTTCGGGGTGGTTGAGTACCATAGCAGGGTCGGCAGAGTCTACGGGTAGGTAATCCATACGAACGCTGATAATGCTACAGGTATTCTCAACCAGCTCGGCAGGGCGGCTACGTTTTGTACCGTGCTTTAGCATCCAGTCCATATCACCCTGATAGCCTGCTTGTAGCCATGACATTAGGTATCGTTCTGAGGTTGATAAATCAATATCGCTAAAACCAGTGGATTGGAAGCCTAGCTGAGCCGCCCATGTGACAATGTCTTTTTGCAGTCCATTATTGGTGTCCATTAATTGTTCCGTGGTTGCTGATTAGAGGTGAGGGTAATAGAAGCAATGTGAGTTCTTAAGTGATGGGTGAGGAAGCTATTATATAGAATTAAAAAAGCTAAGGAATATGGAATTACTCTGTAGTGTTGTAAGCATATATGTGGTAGGTTAAAAATCAATCGGTATAAATAAGCCGATAAATGGTTTTTATAGAATGCTACTGGGGGGATTAAGGTGATTATATGGGGACGGAAGAAAAAATAAAGAAATTGAGTGATCAGCAGGTTGAAGATTTCAATCAAGAATATGTCAAAGGAGAGCTTTGGGATACGCTGGTGAAAAGGCTTAACCGGTCAGATATTGTAAAGAACGACTTCACATTTTTGGATATAGGTGGTGGGAATGGGGTCTTTACTGATCGAATTTTAAACCAATATCCTAATAGTCAGGGTTACTTATTGGATAATTCTCGTTTTTTATTAGATATGAATATTGAACATCCTAGGAAAGAGCTTGTTGAGGCTAGTGCAGAAAGTTTAACAGAGACTTATAAGGATAAAAAATTCGATATTATATTTATGAATTGGTTCTTGCATCATACGGTTAAAAGTACATTTTCTAGTACTTTAGTTACTCAAAGAGAGATGTTAGAAACAGCACATTCATTATTAAGTGAAAACGGTCAATTGGTTGTTTTTGAGAATCTTCCAGAGGGTTGGTTTGGTGAAAAAGCATGCTGTTATGTTATTAATAGAATTACTTCTAGTCGATTATTGGCACCTTTTGTGAAAAAAATGGGCGGGAATACCGCAGGTGTTGGTATTTGTTTTTTGGGTGAAAAGCAGTGGAATGACCAATTCAATAAGAGTGGGTTTACTGTTTTAAGTCTAAAGAAGTTTAAGTACTGGCATTTGAACCCTATCAAAAAAGCATTACTCACAATTAGGAATGTTGGCGAAGGGCTTTATATTCTTAATAAACAGTAATGAGGCCTTTGCACGAAAGATATGACGGATGCTAACCTTATTGGCATGATGAAATTATTTCTTGCTGATGAATCCGATACCCTCAAGCTTGGTGCAAAAATAGCTAATCAATTTCCCCAAGGGGGGATTGTTTTACTCTATGGGGATTTAGGAAGTGGCAAAACCACTTTCGTCCGAGGGTTGTTGGCTGCCTGTGGGCATCAGGGTGCAGTAAAAAGTCCAACCTACACACTGGTAGAGCCTTATGAGTTGCAAGGGCGTACCATCTATCATTTTGACTTATACCGGCTTGGAGATCCTGAAGAGTTGGAATATGTGGGTGGGCGTGATTATTTTGATGAGAATGCATTGTGCTTGATTGAATGGCCCGAAAAAGCAGCTGGTTTTTTACCCAAAGCAGATATTTCTATTCATTTGAGATATCAAGGTGAAGGGAGAGAGGTAAAGATAGAAACTATTACTTCATAAATTTCATTAGCTTATGAAATATACTTAAATTCTACTTGAATTAAGTGCTATATTATTATTTACTATAAGAACTTCTCATTAAGTATTGATAATTAACTAAGTTATGGTGTTTTTCTCAAACAATAAAAAAAGCAGGGGATTTGTATTGCAAATCACCCAGATAATGTTGCTATTAGGGCTAGCACTGGGTGCTGTACCGTCGTATGCAAAAGATCGAAATGCTACGATCAAGAAAGCAACTATTACTCAAAAAAATGATCAGCAAGCGGTTATAAACTTTACTTTTGATAAGCCTGTAAAGTATAAAATATTTACTCTTAAGTCTCCTAATCGCGTGGTTATTGATCTTGAAAAAACTACAGGTAACGTCAAGTTACCGACGATAAAGTCTGCAATATTTAGCAAGCTTCGTCACGCAACGCGAAATACTAGTGATTTAAGAATCGTACTGGATGTTAAAAAAGCAGTAACACTTAAAACTAGTATGAAAGGTAAGCAATTAAGTGTGGCTTTGCTAACAGCCAAACCATCCACTAAGCCTTCGGCAAAATCTTCTACAAAGCCAGCCCATAAAGCTAAACCTAAAAAGGCTCCGAAAAGTTCTCCTACGATAGTTCCTACCAGACCAAGGCGCGGTGATTTTGTGGTTGCAATTGATGCGGGGCATGGCGGTAAAGATCCTGGTGCTTTAGGTGCAAGAGGTAGTAGAGAAAAAGATATCGTCTTACAGATTGCGAAGCGTTTGAAGGCTCGTGTAGACAGAACGCGTGGAATGAGGGGCGTTTTAATACGCGATGCTGATTATTATGTTCCTTTGCGCAAACGTATGGAAATAGCGCGTAAAAACCACGCAGATTTATTTGTATCCATTCATGCGGATGCGAATCCAAACCGACACCTAACAGGCTCATCCGTTTACATTTTGTCGCAAAATGGGGCCTCTAGTGAAGCGGCAAGATGGTTGGCTTCTAAAGAAAATAACTATGAGAATAAGTTAGGAAATACTAGTTTACATGGCAAAGATAATACACTTGCTACGATGTTGATGGATTTATCGCAAGCAGCAACGATTGATAATAGCCTAACGCTTGCGAAAAATACCCTAAGAGAATTAGGTACAGTGACTAGGTTGTTACATAGAAAAGTTGAGAGTGCTGCCTTTGTAGTGTTGAAATCTCCTGACATCCCTTCCATGTTGGTCGAAACAGCCTTTATCAGTAACCCTGCTGAAGAACGTAGGTTGAATACAGCACAGTATCAAAATAAGCTTGCCAGTGCCGTATTTAATGGGATTAAGCGTTTTCAAGTAGTACATGCACCTGGTGGTAAGTTGAAGCATTATGCACAGAGAGCACAGAGAGGTGCTTCCAGAAATAAAGCAACTCGACATGTTGTTAAATCGGGTGAATCACTTTCAGTTATTGCTCAGAGATATGGGGTTAGTGAGAATAAGTTAAGTCGACACAATCGATTGACTAGTACTCATATCCGCATCGGTCAAAAGCTTTATATACCCACATCCTCATAAAGAATTATCCCCTTCGTTGTGACTTGGCCATAGCTTTGCTATGGCCTTTTTTTTGCCGTAACTACTCAAGAGCTCACCCACTACTTTGCCCAATAGCTGCGTCGCCTACAGGGATGTAGGTGAGGGGTGAAAGCAGGACGCGGTAGCTTTGAAAGTGCTCATTTATATAGGTAATCTGAGTAGTTACGAATTATGCGGAGTAGTTACTTTTCGCCTTATTTCTCTATGGCTGTAAGAGGTGTCGGAGATTTTTTAAAGCATCTTTTCTTATTCCAAAGCCTTGGCAAGGAGAACCTTTTTTAAGGGAAAAGTCATTATTCTTCGGATCTAAGAACATAGGGTCGTCAACCATAACTGGAGTATTCCCCGAATCCCCCATATGTTTTAGTGCATTAGGGATGCAGTTATTAGTTACTTTTGAAGTATTGGAGTGGCCTAGTTTCATTGCAGAAGGCTTGCTATTCGCAATGACATTATTGAATATTTCTCCATCAAACTGTGATTCAGTCATGATCCCCCAGCCCCAGCCTTTAGTAGCTCCAGCGTTATTAATGGTATTGTTATATATTTTAATATTAGTTCTTGGTTTAAGGGTAAACTTTCCTTCTTTACTGTTAGGGTCAAAGTTATAAAAAGCTATTCCTGAATAGCCAGTGGTATCGGTAACATTATCGAAGATTTCAATGTTGTCGATTTTCCCTCCATCTTCTCCAGCAACAGGGATGCCATAACCTGTCACGTTCTTCACAATATTTTTATAAACTTTGATGTTGGTAGCTTCAGTTCCTCCAGCATCGACGTAAATTCCATTACTTGGGATATTTTCGACCTCATTATGGTGAATAACACCGTTTCGTACTCCCGCTTTCACATCAATCCCAATGGGGCCAACATGATATTGCTTGTTATCATAGGCATTTACATAGTTATAGCTGACATCAAAGTTTTCGATTCCGCCTGCGAGTGTAATATCTTCTTGCCATATGAGGTTGCCGTCAAAGGCACCTTCTTGAGGCCAATGAACATCATTATATTTTATAATAACATCGCTAATATGGTATCCCGTGAAAGGCCACTCCCCATAAATATATATTCCAGAACCACGTGTATGCTCAGTTCTACAATGGCTAATTTGGATATGTTTACCCGTACCTTCGTAGTAAATACCATGTGTTAGAGCGTTTCTTACCGTTAGCCCATCTAAAATGATATAACTAGCATCTTTAATGGTGACTAGGCCTTGGCTAGCGTCATCATAGCCAAAGCTGCCATCAACAATTGCTCCGTCCTCGGCTAGTATTTTGATAAAGTTTTTAGCGGTTCCGGAGTGAGTAAAAGTGACGTTTTCTTTATAGATGCCTGCTTTGATGTGTAAGGTTCCACATTTTAGATGTTTTGCAGCATGAGATAGGGTTTTCCAGGGGGATTTTAAATTGCCAGCATGCTGGTCATTGCCTTGAGGTGAAACATAAAAGTGAGGTTTTTTTGAAGCTCCACATAGATTGGGTTGTGCTGACTTTTTAGGAACTTCAGGGGCTGTATTTGAAAGTTTGGTGGTGCTTTGAGATACCTTGGCGAGTAGACGTAACTCCTCGTTAGTTAATGCACGCTGATAAACACGGACATCATCAATGTCACCTAAAAAGACACGTTCGCCTTGCATTGAGCCAATAGTAAATTGATTGCCACGTGTATAGGTAATCGCACGGTTTTCTTTTTGGTGTGCTACTTCAAGACCATCAAAATAGACTCTTAAGGTGTTACCGTCATAGCTTCCTGCTAGATGATGCCACTGGTTGTCAGTAAATTTCAGGTTGCTTCCTGTTACGGGTATCCAAATATTATTGTGATGGATATAAAAAGTTACTTGATGGTTATTATTAAGAAAAAGCCCATAGTTATCACCTTGTGCAGCTATCCATTGCCATCTCCCTTGAATTACACGAACCCATCCGCTTAATGTGAGGTGAGGAGGCTTTAGGTGGTCTGTAATATTAAGATTAATGATGGCATCATCTTGACCATCCACATTGAGTGCATAATCTATTTTGCCAGTTATGGGGGTTGTAGGGATTTCTTTTTTTGTCAGCTGGAGGGTGTTTCTATCGAAAGTGTCTGCTGTTGTATTGTTATCGACAGTATCGTCAAGTTTCCAGTGAGCTACTAAGCTGCTGTCGAATGTAAATGAGTCGGAGGAAGTGTCTTGTGTGTTTCCTTCACAAGAACCCAATAATAAAAGTAGAACCGCAGGTAATAAGAACTTATTGAATAGAGTCATTTTAAAAACCTGATCCTTCTTTGGGGAGCATCATATGATGTAGGACACTTTAGTCCTTTTTCTATTTATTTGTCAGCAAGGGTTATTTTGTACCGATGAAGCGTATATCTAAAACAGATTGGAAGAGTTTTAATTTCGCAATGGGTTTATGTATTTTATAGGGTAAAATATTTAGAACCGCTTCTAGTATTCTTACGGGGAAAGTAGGAATTGTAAGATATAAACCTCTGGCACCGATAATGACTTGTCGTCTAGAAAAACCTATCTCCTTGAATAGGGTATCAAGCTCGGTAGTTGTGTATTCTTTGAGGTGAAAACAAGTGGCTTTAGTATCAAAACCTTCTGAAACATCATGCGGGCCATTTAATCTATTAGGTGTCTGGCAATAGTAAATGCCACCTTTAGTCAGTGCATTATAGATGTTTTTTAATTGTTTTTTTGCGTCATCGGGGTGCAGGTGTTCCATAAGTTGGTTTGAATAAACTACATCAGTGCCCCCGGCTTCAACAGGGATGCTTGTACCATCTGTTAATACTAATTTAAAGTTATCGGGTGTCTGTTGGCTATCGGTAATAATTTCACTGACATCTATTGCAGTAACGCTTTTAACATAGTCAGCTACCATGAAGGATACGCCACAATCACCTGCTCCAATTTCTATAAAGGAAGTGTCTTTATTAAGGTATTTCTTTAGGTAGTTAAATTCTTCGTTAATTTCTTTTTGTCGCTCATCAGAAGAAGACTTTTCAATCATCATAGGATGCAGAGGCACACGATGAAAAAGCTCATCATATAACTCCCCATAAAACTTAGTTCTTTCTTCAGTTGTTGCATCACGTAACTGAGAAGCAAGTTTTTTTTCTATTTTGTAGTGTTCTTCGACCTGGTAGGATTCTTTTGCTGATAATTCCATGGTGAGCTCCCTATATTCCGCTAAATTTTCTTAAGCGGTACTTTAGTTTATTTTTATAATACGTTATGTTAATTAAAAATAACGTTGCAAATGATTGTATTTATTTAGTAAATAGTGTCTATGAGAAAAAAAGGTTGTTGGTTGGTATTTATCATACACTGAGCATTTGTTCGGTGATTTTTTCAACACTGATGAATTCAACAGAAGACTTTGCATTTGCTTTAAGGTGGTCATAAAGATCAGTATCAAAATACACCCTATCGATAGCCTTTGCTAGTGCTTTAGCATCATTAACAGGAGTTAATAAGCCATTTTCCTCATGAGTAACGATTTCTCGTGGACCTGTTGGGCAATCGGTTGAAACTACAGGTATCCCTAAGCTAAGGGACTCAATGAGTGACATAGGGAATGCTTCATGATGACTACTACTGGCAAGGAAGCGAGCTTTTGCTACATATTTAAAAGGGTTTTCATCAAAACCGACTAATGTAATATGGCTTTCCATTTTATAGTCTCGTATAAGTCCTTCTAGCTTTTCTCGTAACTCTCCTTCCCCAAGAATGAGAAGGTGGCAAGTTTCTTTAGTTTTTGTTAGTGCAAAGGATTCAATCAGTAGTTCGAAATTCTTTTGATGCGTTAATCTACCAATAGCAATAATATACTCTTCTTTGAAGTCGATAGGGTCTTTGGCAGCTTTTTCAAGCTGAGCAAAATCTACTGGATTGTAAACACGCACTACATTTTTAAGTTTCAATTTTTTCTTAACGATAGTAGCCACGTCATCAGATACCACAATCATAGTTTTTGCACGAGGGTAAACAAGCCGAGAAAATATCCACTCGCGTGTGGTGTAGAGCATTTCAGGGTTGCAGTGCATAGATCCGATGACATTTTTATCTGCTAAAATAGCGGGATAGTTAGCGCCCTCCATATAGGTGAAAATTTTATCGAACTTTTGTTCTTTAAAGACTTTTCGTAAAACCCAGCTTAGGCGAAAGATATTGAGAACTTTGCCTATAGCCCCGCCTTTCTTATAGAAATCAAAGTTCAAACATAGTGTCTTTCCACCTTGTGGGTAGATTCTCTCTGAATCCTCGAAAGTGATAAAAGTAACATCGTGCTCTTTAGCAAGTTCAACAGAAAGTGTTGAAGCTACGCGTTGTGCGCCCCCAAGATCCATAGCGTGTAACACCAATGCTATTTTCATAATTGTCCATAGATGTAAAATTGAAGAGGCAACTTTAGCAGGAATTTTGCTTATTTCAATTTTAAGTGATAAATGTGGATATCTGAATGGGGCAGTTTTTTACTCGGCCAAAATCTTGTACAAGATGTGTAACTAAACTGGTATTATTGGCGCGCTTGTCGTTTCAGTTGTCCCGTTATCTAAATAGAAGAAGAAATTAGCTAATAAAGCAATACACTAGTACTCCAACAATATAGGTTTGGCGGGTACAGAGCAATCCAGGGCATTCAAGACACGCCTAACGGCTAACCGCATCATGGCTCGGTATCCATCAAACCTATGTTGTTGGAGTACTAGGGCGCTGTTAAATATTAGTAGTGTAGTCATTCATTAGTTTTAATTGGAATAAATATGTCAAAAGTTACACTTTCTGGAGAGAAATCTTTTATTAGGTCGTTATTGAGTAACCTTTTTGCTCTTGCAATGGGACTCATTGTAGCACTTGTCATTGGTGAGATTATTACTCGCATATTTATGCCTATTTTCCCTGGCACTTTTAAATTAGATAAAGAAGGGGAGCGCCTTGAAATTAGTGATGTTGAACCAGGGGCTGTTTATCGTCAATTCTCAGAGGAGTTTGATGCTATAACGACAATCACTAAAGATGGATACAGAGCACCTGAAGCTAAAGGTAACCCAGATATTGTTTTTATTGGTGATTCATTCACCTATGGCCAAGGCTTAAAAGATGAAGATACCTTTGTAATGCAATATTGCAGTAAGGTAAATTTATCTTGTATGAACCTTGGAGTTCCAGGGTTAGGTACAATAGAAGAGGTCGAAAGACTTGAAAAGTATTTGAAAGAATCCAACGTGCGCCCAAAGAAAGTTTATCTTGTAATGCTCGCAATGACGGGCTTTTTGAGTGCTGGTAATGATTTGAGTGATAACCTATTGTCTGCCAAGAGACGTCAAGATGTCCTAGATAACAAAAGAGAAAAGATACAACCTCAAGGTGGTATCAGAGATATTGCGAATAGTGCTTTTAAGTATTCTAACTTAGCACGAGTGGTTAAATTTAATTTCTTCCCTGTTATAAAAAAGTTGATTGTTGTTGAGCCAGAAGAAGATCAGTTGGAGAAAGCACTAAAGCTAACGAAAGAACAGCTGATAAAACTTGATGAACTTAGTAAACAGTATCAATTTGAGTATCAAACTATCTTGATTCATCCCGTACAAGACATATCAAGAGGGACATATCGCGATACATTCAAGCAGATTCAGTCTATTTCCCCTGCTCCTATCGTGTCGAGTGCAGAATGGCTAGAGAAAAACCCAGAGCAGTATTATTTCGCGATGGATGGACATTTTAATAAAGCGGGCAGTGATAAGATGGTTGAGTTGTTACTTTCATTAGATGAAGTACATCGTTAATATTATTATTGATATATAAAATATAAAAAGGGGCGCTGAAACCACATGCTAGATAATATTAAAGCTTTTTTCGTTTTTGTTCTTGTTTTTGCATTTGCGAGTAATGGCTATGAAGCAATTGAGTCACAGCTTTATTCTGAAGTTAAAGAAGCATACTGGTATATTATGCTACTTGGTATTTCAGGGGTTTTCTTGCTATTGACCCCAATCGAAGCGATTAGTAATTTACCAAAACCAATTTTCATTTGGCTACTTCTCTTTTTACTAACTATTGTATTTTCTTATGCACTTTCTAGCCAAAGTGAAGTAGCTCAGAACATTGCCGTGTTGTTAGTTAAATCCTTAAGTGTCTTCGTTAGTATATTTATACTAGTTACCAATCAAAAATTACTGAAAGTAGGCTTTGCAGCGATCGTTTTAGTGCTATTTGTTTCCGTTGCAAGTAACGTGATTGAGTTTTTTGATGAGTCAATAAAGTGGTCGTACATTCCAGGTCGTTCAGCAGGTTGGTATTACGATGCTAACCTGTCGGCAAGAAATATTGTCATGAGTCTATTGTTTGCTTCATTAGTACTCCCTAAAAAGTTACTGTGGCCCGTTATTATTATTGCAACTGTTGGCGTCATCCTTACATTCAGTCGTGGTGGCTGGCTGATGCTGTTTATGGTTATCGCAGGGATCAGTATGTTGCGTGCGGCAAAGCCTGGGCAAAAATTCAGCTTATTGGATATTAAGCCATCTAGTTTTCTTGCAATGGTTTTCGGTGGTGTTATGGCATCATTGTTACTTGCTTTGTTTATTTCAGGAGAAGCCTATCAACTCGTTAAAGATACCCCTTTTGAAGAGTACCTACGTGAAGATACTATAGGTCGATTGAGTGGTGATTTTAAAGATGAATCATCAAATCATCGTGGTGAAGTGTTAATGGCGGCACTTGAAATGGGGATGGAAAGTCCACTTACTGGTTCGGGGCTGGCGCGGACACACGAATGGCAGTATGACGTAGCTGCTCACAATGATTTTGCGACGCTTTTTGCTGAGCGAGGGGTTGTAGGTTTGGCTGCCTATCTTTATCTGTTGTGGATTATTTGGTTTGCAGGAGGGGGTTATGCTCGGCTGTTTGTAATGGTTCTGGCCTTTTCCAGTATTACATCTCATACAACCTTTGAGCAACCGGCGACTTATATATTTATAGCATTTGCTTTGTTATATAAGGAGAAGTCAGAGCAAGACCAAGGACAACCGCCAGTGCCAACCTAACTTGTTGGAGTTACAGTTATAGCCCAATGTTACCAAATCAAAGCAGGCTCATTCATAGCCGAAGCCTGCTCTCGCAAAGTCAATACATGATCTTCCCAGTAATTAATAGTATTAAACCAAGGGAAGGCATGAGGGAAGGCAGGGTCTTCCCAGCGCATAGCTAGCCAATAGGCATAGTGGATCATTCTTAACGTACGTAGTGCTTCTAATAAGTGCAACTCGCGTGGATCAAACTCGTAGAATTGCTCGTAGCCTACTAATAAATCACCTAGACGGGCTTGCATATATTGCCTATCGCCCGATAGAAACATCCATAAATCCTGAATAGCTGGGCCAGTTCTTGCATCATCGAAATCTACAATGTGTGGGATTTCATCTCTATAGAGAATATTGCTGGGGTGGCAGTCGCCGTGTAAGCGAATAGTAGTGAAATTACCTGTTGTTTCAAAGGCATTGTTGATTTGTTTGAGTAAATCACGGGTGAGTGTTTCGTATGATTCTTTTAGGTAATCAGGGATGAAATTGTTTTCGAGCAAATATGCTCTAGGTTTAACCCCAAAGCTTTCTATATCAAGGCTGGGGCGATGCTGAAAATCTTCTGTCGCACCTAATGCATGGATTCTTCCTATAAAACGCCCTAACTGTTCTAGCTGATCTGCATTATCTAGCTCTAAAGGACGACCGCCACGATTGGGGTATAAAGAAAAGCGGAAGTTACCTTGTTTGTGCAGTGTTTTCCCCTCCGCATTAACTACAGGAGGAATAACGGGGATTTCTTGCTCGGCTAAATCCAATGTGTATTGATGTTCTTCGAGAATAGCTTCGTCTGTCCAGCGTTGTGGACGATAGAATTTCGCGACTAATGCATCACCGTCTTCTACGCCAATTTGATAGACGCGGTTTTCATAACTGTTTAAAGCTAAAAAACGACCATCACAGCGTATACCTTCGGCTTCGATAGCGTCTAGCATGGTATCGGGGGTTAAGCCTGTAAAGGAGGCTACTTCGGAATCGTTAGTCATCGCGTGAGTTTATAGTCCGTTAGTTTGTAGCCAGAATTCTAATAAAGCCATGTGCCATAGCTTGCTGCCTTTGATTCTTGTTAGATAGTCTTCAGGCTTTTTTAGCAACTTATCGACATAACTGCGCTGATAAATCCCGCGTTCTTTACAGGCTTGTGAGTTAAGAATATCTTGCATAAAGTCTAAAAACTCACCGCGTACAAATTTTAATGCGGGTACAGGAAAATAGCCTTTGGGGCGATCTATCACGCTATCAGGCACGATGCCACGGGATATTTTTTTGAGTACATATTTGCCGTTATCTCGTAGCTTCATATGTGCAGGCATGGCGGCGGTTAGCTCAACTAACTCGTGATCGAGAAAGGGTACGCGAGCTTCTAACCCCCAAGCCATTGTCATGTTGTCGACTCGCTTCACAGGGTCATCGACGATTAAGGTAGTGGTGTCGGCACGCAAAACAGCATCAATATAGTCATCTGCATGAGGGGTTTCTAATAAGGCTTTCATTTGCTCGGCGGTAAAGTCCCGATCTATAAAATCAGGCGTAAGCATTTGTACCATCTCATCATGGTCACGATCAAAGTAATGTGCGCGGAAGCTTTCTAACGCATCGCCACTTTTCTCATAAGTATCTTTCATTTGTGGATACCAAAAGTAGCCACCGAAGACTTCATCAGCACCTTGTCCTGATTGCACCACTTTTACTTCTTTTGCGACTTGTTCAGAGAGTAAATAGAAACCAATAGCGTCCTGCCCAAACATAGGCTCTGCCATATTGGCAACGGCTTCAGGCAGACGTTTCAATGTCATCTCATTGGGAATGTGTACTTTATGATGTGTGGTGTTAAAGCGCTCGACAACGGCATCAGAAAATTCATATTCACTGCCTTTTTCTTCGGGCTGATCATCAAAGCCAATAGTAAAAGTGCGAATATCATCTATGCCGATTTCATCCAGCAAACCGACGAGTAAACTAGAATCTAATCCGCCAGATAACAAGACACCCACGGGTACATCTGCAATTCTATTACGACGGCTAACCGCTAGCTTTAAAGCTTCATGAATGGCATCTGTCCATTCTTCGTCGGTGCGTGATTCACTGGGGCGTTTAGCTTCTAACGTCCAGTAACGGTTAAGTGTTTGTTCGCCGTTTTCTTTGATGAGTAATGTATGAGCGGGTTCTAGCTTTTTTACACCCTTCAGTACGGTACGGGGGGCAGGTACAACAGCATGTAATGAAAAGATATTGTGTAAAGCGGCAGCATCAATACGGGTGTCAATATGGCTAGTGGCTAACAGCGACTGCATATTCGAGGCAAAACGAAAGCCATCATCGGTAAAGGCATAATAAAGCGGCTTGATACCCATGCGGTCACGGGCGAGGAATAAAGTCTTCTCACGCATATCCCAAATAGCGATAGCGAACATGCCAAGGAAGTGTTTGACACAATCTGACCCCCATTCGGCATAGGCTTTCAGGATAACCTCGGTGTCGCCTTCAGAGGTAAAAATATGCCCTTTGGCTTTTAGTTGTTCGCGTAATTCGGGGTGGTTGTAAATAGTGCCGTTAAAGACGAGTGCAAGGCTACTATGACCATCAACCATAGGCTGGTTGGACTTCTCGGATAAATCTATAATGGATAAACGTCGATGACCAAATGCCAAAGCACCATCAGAATACGTGCCAGCATGGTCGGGGCCACGCTTCTCTAACTTCTCCATCATGCTTTGGATATGGGTTAAGGTTGGTAAAGACCCGTCTAGCTTGAACTCGCCACAAATTCCGCACATATAAATTTTCCACACTCAAAAATAGTGACACCATGTTAAGATGTTTACATGCCTGAAACAATCGAAACACTAAAAACTCCTCCACATTCCATTGAAGCCGAGCAATCGGTTTTGGGTGGTTTATTGCTCGATAACGAAGCGTGGGATCAAGTCGCAGACCGTGTCTGTGAGACTGATTTTTATCGCCACGATCATCGGCTTATTTTTCGCTCTATCGTGCATTTAGCTGAAGATCAGCAGCCATATGATGTGGTTACACTATCGGATTGGCTCAAAACCCGTGGTGATTTGGAAGATGCGGGCGGCTTGGCTTATTTAGGCACCTTGGCAAAAGATACCCCTAGTGCAGCGAACATTAAAGCGTATGCAAAAATTGTGCGCGAAAAATCTATTTTGCGTCAATTGATTAGCGTAGGGACAGACATCACTGATATGGCGTTTAATCCAGGCGATCAAGATAGTCGTGAGATTTTGGATGTTGCTGAAAGCAAAGTTTTTGAAATCGCTGAACAAGGGATGCGTCAAGAACAAGGCTTTCGACCTGTTAGAAGTATTATGAAAAACACCCTCGCACAAATCGAGGAACTCGGCAAATTAGGCGAAGGCATCACAGGTGTATCAACAGGCTATGATGAGCTGGATGAAATGACCAATGGCCTACAAAAAGGTGATTTGGTGATTGTTGCAGGTCGACCATCAATGGGTAAAACAACCTTGGCAATGAATATTGCAGAGTTTGCCGCAGTCAACCAGAAAGTCCCTACCGCCGTATTTTCACTGGAAATGCCTGGCGAACAGCTGACTATGCGTCTGCTTTCATCACTAGGTCGGGTGGATCAGACTCGGTTGCGTAATGGTCGCTTATTAGAAGAAGATTGGCCGCGCATAGCCACTGCCGTTAAATTGTTCTCAGATGTGCCGTTATATATTGATGATAGTGCCGGTCTTAGCCCTAACGAAGTGCGAGCTAGAGCGCGTCGTCTAGTACGAGAACATGGCAGTCTTGGTTTGATCGTGTTGGACTATTTGCAGTTAATGCAGGGTAATGCTGGTCAAAGTGAAAACAGAACAAACGAAGTCTCGTCTATTTCACGATCACTTAAAGCGCTAGCAAAAGAGCTGGATGTGCCCATTGTGGTGCTATCACAGCTTAACCGTAGTTTAGAGCAACGGCCTAATAAACGCCCGATCATGTCGGATTTGCGTGAATCGGGAGCGATTGAGCAGGATGCAGATTTAATCATGTTTATTTATCGTGATGAGGTTTATAACCCAGAATCGGAAAATAAAGGCATGGCAGAAGTCATTATTGCCAAGCAACGTAATGGTCCCATTGGTAATGTGCGGTTAACGTTCTTGGGTAAATACACACGCTTTGAGAATTTTGCACCGAATGTTTATGCACCTGAATAGTCTCGTCTGCTGTCGTGGTAAGGCGCGCTAACGTGTCGCGACCTGCTCGTATTACTATCCACACAGAGGCTTTACGACATAACCTGTTAGTCGCCAAGCAAGCTGCACCACATAGCAACATTATGCCCGCAGTTAAGGCTAATGCTTATGGTCATGGCATGGTTCGAGTGGCTACCACGTTGGCAGATTTAGCGGATGGCTTTATCGTCGCTTGCATGTCGGAAGCCCTACAACTTCGTGAGGAGAAAATAACCAATACATTGTTGGTCATACAAGGGCCTCTTTCGCTTGATGACCTTAAAGTAGCGGTGGAAAAAGATATACGTCTAGTTATCCATGATGAGAGTCAGCTTGCTTTGTTAGCTGACTTTATTTCATCAAAGCCTGTCAAAATCGCTTTAAAATTAGATACGGGAATGCATCGTCTAGGCATTGAATCGGTAAAAACCAAACAGCATTATTCAACCCTGAAAGCCTTATCCGTTGTACACCCTGATATTTGGCTAATGACGCACTTAGCTTGCGCTGATGATATTAATAATGACTATACACAACAGCAAATCAGTAGCTTCAATGAGCAGGCTCAATCACTAACTTGTACTCAAACTATTGCTAATTCAGCGGGCATTTTAGCGTGGCCTGACTCCCACAAAGATTGGGTGCGACCAGGTATTATGATTTATGGCTCTTCGCCTATTAATGACAAATCGCGGGAAGATTTCGGTCTTCGTGCCAGCATGACATTCAGTGCACCTTTAATTGCGATTCACGCACTTAAAAAAGGCGATGCAATTGGTTACGGTTCTACCTATCTTTGCCCAGCAGATATGAAAGTCGGTGTAGTAGCTTGCGGTTATGCTGATGGCTACCCACGACACGCACCTAGTGGTACTCCTGTGTTTATCAACGGGAAAACTACTCAGATTCTAGGGCGAGTTTCGATGGATTTGATCGTAGTCGACCTAAGCCATGATCAACTCAATGAAGCAAAAATAGGTCAGCTAGCCGAGTTATGGGGCAACCATATAGACGTCGACGCTATCGCCCAATCTGCCGAAACGATCAGCTATGAACTTCTCTGTCATGCAGGTGCTAGCTGTAAAAATCTTTGAACCTTCTGAAAACACCTCTGTCATAGCCTTTTAAGAACACACTTATTTTAAGTGTTAAAGAAGCTTACTTAATCAGAAATTCCTTAAGTATTCTTTAATTCTTAATTGATTACATACATAACAAAAAATATATCTATATTCGGAGACAACACATGAACATTATTTCAAAAGGCTTGCTAACAGGTACTCTTGCATCAGCACTTACACTTACAGGTTGTGCAACAGGGCCAAATGGTGGGGGAGTGCCAGGTGGCGGTATTACGAATGATCAGGCGAAGGTCATAGCAGGCACGGTGCTTGGTGGTGTCATTGGTCGTCAATTTGGTAAGGGTGATGGTCGAACTGTTGCTACTATCATTGGTGCAGTGATTGGTGGTTATGTGGGTACAATGATGAGCAACCAAAGCCGTCAACGTACGAACTATGCACTGGACAGAGCGCCAGACTACCAGCCAACCACATGGACAGAACCACAAACTAATAACCGTTATACAGTAACCCCCACTAATACCTATAATGCACCTGTTAATGGTCAGCAAAGTCTATGTCGTGATTATACGATGGATGCTTTTATCGACGGACGTATGCAACAAGTTAAGGGACGTGCTTGTAAAGATACAGCAGGCCAATGGGTAGCAGTGCAATAATCTGTAATCTACTGAAAATAATACTAATAATAAAAGGGGGCTGAAAAAGCCCCCGCTTTTCTAAATCCATACTACACTCTTGTACATCAACCTGCTTAAAATGACGGTGTCAGCGCTTTTGTGGGGCTTTGCATCAAGGCACAGTGCGCAGGCAATGGCAGCGTCCTTGTCAAGCACTGTAACGCAGAGGCAGAGTCTCACAAATGCGCCCGAAGGGAGCAACCCAAAGCGCTCAATACTGCGTTATGGGTCTTGCCAAGGGAACAACCATTGCCTGCAACCCAAGCCTTGTCTTGAACGCTTTGGATTGCTCTGTATCCATCAAACCTAAGTTGATGGAGTACTAGCTACTTGCCAATAGTGTGATGCTCATGTCATGATCATATGAAGAGCTGATAAGGCTTTATTTATCTAGTAGCAGAATAAGTGTGGTATACCATCAATGAAAGCGAATAGCTCATCAATTCAAACATCTAAGCCTATTAATCCCAGTATTACTTTTACTAGACCTGTAAGAAGTAGGCCTTCCGTTACTAACAAATCACCAATAACCCTCAGAGAAGGCGAATGTCTTAGCTGGGCAGCAGTCGGCAAAACAGCCAATGAAATTGCTGCTGTTCTTAATATATCCGAGCATACGGTTCACTTTCATACCAAGAATGCTATTAAGAAATTGAATGCATCTAATAAGACTCATGCTGTTGTCATAGCGATTCTGGCTAAATACATTACAGTAAAGTAGTTTTTGTTTAAAATATAACTAGAAAACTACTAGTTTTGGCAGGTATGTAAACTAATAAAAGCTGTTAAATTATCTTAAGAACCTTTGGTCACGAATCTAGTAGTTCAGAAACCGCTAGAAGATTATACAAAAGATACCGCTCAATTTTTTGTTACAAGATCTCGTGACTAGAGGCTCTACTCTTTCTTAAATTCGATCAAGTTAGAAGCCTCACTTCTTTAAATACCTTTAAGCAACCTCTGAACAAGTCATTAGCGGTTTTCTCGACGCTGAAACTGCCTATTTTTTGCTTAAAATATCCCTAATAGAACGACTATTAGCTTCATTTGTAAGCAAAAACTGAACAATTTCATCTGTCGATAAATTCCGCCCGACTTATTCAGAAGTTCCTTAAACTACACTACCAAATGATTGGTCAATGCTTCCTGCGGGTGGTTGAATTCCCGCTATAACACAGCCTTGTGCTACAGGGCCACCTGGCAATAGTTGGTAAAGTTTCTTAAGCCCCCCATTATTGTGGAACTTTTCTTCCAAGGCATCCGTTAGCTCACGGCGATTAATAGAGTCGTTTTTACTAAAGTATTCTTGTAGCGCCTGGACCACTGACCAGTGATCCTTCTTCATGGTAATCCCCAGGTTTTCTGCCTTCTCTTCAGTTGCTTCAATACTCCAATTTTGAGGGGCGTTTGGGAAGTCATTCATATTCATAGCTAGTCTCCATTTATGATGTAAGTCAGGTTTGACTTAAGGAAACTATGAACAAGTCTAATTATTTACTGGCAAGAATTTAACTAGACTTGATTAAACCTAGAATCCTGTTACTGCTCTAAGTTATTGCTAAGTATCTGATAAAAAGTAAATAACAATACCAATCTTCACTCTTAGAATGAAGGCGCTACACCATATAGAGCAACCCTCACAGACTGACTGGCTATGTAAAAAAACTCATTAAGGATCAACCATTAACTCCTTTTTTCACTACGTCACTCAGCCTGTGAGAATTACTCTATAAGCCGTCTAACTGAGGATTCTAGGTTAAAGTCTCCTTAATAAAGATAGGACAGTACAAAGGATTTGCTCGATTCACCTAGCAAGCATGAGGGTTTATCGTAGTTACTTTGGATATTGTGAGCGTAGATAGTATGATGGGAAAATAAACTAAAATAAGTGATACAACATATGCAAATAATAATGGCTTGTTGTCATAATAATAGGATACTTGGATGTTAAAAACGGCTAAGTATTCTTTATCATTTTTACTATTATCGTCTTTACTGCTCTTTGCAGAAAATGTGAGTGCAGGTGTGTGGAATAGCCCTCATTCTGCTTCTAAGGTAGAAGATGATGTTTTATTCTCCTCCTTCTCTGCACCACCTAAACATTTAGATCCGGTTATTTCGTACAGCTCAAATGAGTGGGCTATTATCAGCCAAGTGTATGAACCTCCTTTGCAATATCATTATCTGAAACGTCCGTACGAGCTTGAGGCTTTAACACTAACTGCGATGCCAGGCGTGCGCTATCTAGACGAGCAAAATAATGAAGTAGATAAGGATGCGATGAATGTTGCTTATTCAGAGTACACCCTTAATTTGCGAGATGATATTCGCTATCAACCGCACCCTGCTTTTGTGACTAATGCAAACGGAGGATTAGAATACGGAGAGCTGTCTGAAAATGAATTACAAGACATCAATACTCTTGATGATTTTAAGAAAACCAGTTTTCGGGGCTTGAATGCAGAAGACTACGCCTATGCGATTAAGCGTATGGCGGTTAGACAGAATCACTCTCCCATTTTGGGTACGATGGAAGAGTATATTGTTGGACTTAGTGAATTTTCCAAAAAGATATCTGAAGTTGCAAAGCAACAAAAAGAAAGTAAGCAATTACTTGATCTGCGTAACTATCAAATATCAGGCGTAAAAGTGGTTGACCCCCATACGCTGACCATCAAAATTAAAGGGCGTTATCCTCAGTTTCTCTATTGGTTAACGATGAACTTTTTCGCGCCTATCCCTTGGGAAGTGGACTTGTTTTATCAACAGCCAGGGTTAATTAAAAAGAACTTAAACCTCAATTGGTTTCCTGTGGGTACAGGGCCTTACACGTTAGTGGAAAATAATCCCAATAAACAAATGCGTTTAGTGGCGAACCCTAATTACCATGATGAGCGTTATCCATCGTTGTCTGAAGAGCAAGCTAAAGCAACATCAATTCCGAGCGAGGTACTTCAAGATGCGGGTAAAAAACTACCCTTTGTAAAAGAAGTGATCTATTCGCTAGAGAAAGAAACGATTCCCTTATGGAATAAGTTTTTACAAGGCTATTACGATGCTTCTGGCGTTAGCTCCGAAGCCTTTGATCAAGCGGTGCAAGTTTCGGCTGCGGGTGATATGGGCTTAAGCGAGGAGATGAAAGCAAAAGGCATTCAGCTACGGGGTTCAGTCCAGCCAACCGTTTACTATATGGCGTTTAATATGGTTGATCCTGTTGTAGGCGGCTACTCGGAGTCGGCCAAAAAACTACGCCAAGCGATTAGCATTGCGATTAATGAAGAAGAATATATTTCCATTTTTAGAAACGAACGTGGTATAGCAGCACAAGGCCCCCTTCCTCCAGGAATCTTCGGTTACTTAGAAGGTGAAAAAGGTACGAACCCCGTTGTTTATGAATGGAAAGACGGCAAAAATCAACGAAAACCTATTGAGGTTGCCAAGCAGTTATTAGCTGAAGCGGGCTATCCTAATGGTATCTCCAAAGAAACGGGTAAGCCATTAGCGCTCTATTACGACTCAGCAGCTAGTGGCCCTGATAATCGTGCTGAAATGGATTGGAGACGTAAGCAGTTCGACAAAATAGGGGTTCAATTGGTGATCCGAGCAACTGATTACAATCGCTTTCAAGATAAAGTGCGTAAAGGTAAAACCCAGCTATTTTCATGGGGCTGGAATGCGGATTATCCTGACCCTGAAAACTTCTTATTCTTATTGTATGGCGGTAATGCGGCAGTCACTACTAACGGAAGTGGTATTAATAGCTCTAATTACAATAACCCAGAGTTTAATCGCTTGTTTGAAGAAATAAAGACGATGGAAAATACGCCTGTCAGAGCAGAAAAAATTAAGCAGATGATAGCAATAGTCAGAGAAGATGCGCCGTGGGTATGGGGCTTTCATCCAAAGTCTTTATCGCTATTTCATAAGTGGTACAAAAACGTCTGGCCTAATGAAATGTCTAGAGGCACATTAAAATTCAAACGTGTTGATGGCGCACTGCGGGCACAGCAACAGCAAGCATGGAATCAGCCAGTTATTTGGCCTTTAGTGTTATTTATAGTGTTTATTTTATTGATGATCTACCCATTGTATCGCGCCTATCAAGCACGACAAACAGCGGTTATTGGCGATGGCTCGGCTAGTGTTAATAGCCTTAATGAAAAAGGAGGGCGATAAATATGTTTGCTTATATTATTAGACGCATTTTATACGCGATTCCTATTCTGATTGGTGTCAATCTGATTACCTTCGTGTTGTTCTTTATGGTCAATACGCCTGATGATATGGCGCGTGCGCAACTAGGGGCAAAGCAAGTCACGCCAGAGTTAATTCAGTCGTGGAAAGAAGAACATGGTTACGATAAACCAATGTTTGTTAATGCTAAGGCGGAGGGCGTGGATAAGCTTACCGATACGCTATTTGTACAAGAGTCGCTAAAGTTATTCGTATTCGATTTTGGTTTTTCTGATGCAGGGCGAGATATTGGTAATGATATCAAGCAGCGCATGTGGCCTAGCTTAGAACTAGCTTTACCAACTTTTATTATTGCACTTATTACTAATATTTCATTAGCGCTATTGCTTGTGCTATTTCGTGGTTCAGCACTGGACACCAGTATGATGATAGTCGCTGTTATGATCATGTCTATTTCGGGGCTGTTCTATATTATCGCGGGGCAAGTTGTATTTAGTAAGATTTGGCACTGGGTTCCTATTTCGGGTTTCGAGTCAGGCTGGGGTGGCTTTAAGTTTATTATCTTGCCCGTATTGATCGGTGTGTTTGGGGGAATTGGCTCTGGTGTGCGATGGTATCGGAGTATTTTTCTTGAGCAAATTAATCAAGATTACGTGCGTACCGCACGAGCCAAAGGCTTGTCAGAACTAAAGGTATTGTTTGGTCATGTACTAAGAAACGGTATGTTGCCTATCTTGACTGGGGTTGTGGTAGTTATCCCCACCTTGTTTATGGGTAGCTTGATCATGGAATCCTTCTTTGGTATTCCTGGTCTTGGTAGCTATACGATAGACGCGATTAACTCACAAGATTTTGCGATTGTTAAAGCGATGGTTTTTCTGGGAGCGGTGCTGTATATCATCGGTCTAATTCTTACTGATATATCCTATACGCTGTTTGACCCAAGGGTGAAGCTATCATGATGATTTCACTGTTATGGACAGACGTAATGGTCTGGATTTTAGTGCTTGCATTGATCGCATGGGGCTGGGTTATTTCGCATTCGCCACAAGTTAGAAAACAATGGCATATGATTTTTCAATCTAATATAGCGATAAGTTGCGCGGTAATTTTGTTGTTTTATTTGTTCTTTGCTTTGATGGATTCCGTGCACATGCGTTTTGAGGTTGAGACAACTGAAGGCAGTGAGAAAGCAGCCGAAGTGCAATACCAGGCAGATATGGTCAGTCTGCTCGATCAGTTTTTTAAACATAGTATTGAAAATACTGAGCGTACTTATTCTTCGCCCTTTGCAACTGAGGAATACACCAAGTCGATAGTGGTGGACGATAGTGGTGTATCAAAACAAGAATACTTGCCGTTAAAACATGCAGGTATTGATTTGGACAAGGGTGAAAGTAGCCAAAGTGATATTCTAGGAAAATCTCTATTTGCATTGCTGGTTGGCTTATTGATCAGTGATCTGTTGATCGCGTTACACATATTCTGGCGAAGTAGAGTAAGCCGTATCAGCTTTATGGAGCAAATCCAGCAGGTTATCCAAGGCAAAACTCAGCTACCATGGCGTACAGCCTATTTTACCTTCGCGGTACTTATTGTGCTGTTTACATGGTTGTATTACCTGAGCTTTTCTTATCATGTATTAGGCACAGATAAGGTTGGCGGGGATGTGCTTTATCACAGCCTGAAAAGCATCAGAACAGGCGTACTTATTGGTATTTTGACGACTTTAGTCATGCTACCTGTTGCTGTGTTCTTAGGTATTAGCGCGGGTTTATTTGGGGGTTGGATTGATGACGTTATCCAGTATCTCTACACCACACTAAACTCCATCCCCGGTGTGTTATTAATCGCTGCGGGTGTACTGGTGATGCAAGTTACGATGGATAACAACCCGCAATGGTTTGAAACAACGGTTGAGCGCTCGGATTTACGTTTGATGTTCTTGATTATTATCCTCGGCATCACCAGCTGGACAGGGCTGTGCCGTTTGCTTAGAGCTGAAACGTTAAAAATATCACAGGTAGAATTTGTTACCGCAGCCAAGGCATTTGGAGTCAGTAAAATGGCTATTATTCGTCGCCATATTATGCCGAACTTAATGCATATCATTTTGATTTCTGTCGTGCTGGATTTCAGTGGGTTAGTGCTAGCTGAAGCTGTGCTGTCATATGTCGGGGTGGGGGTAGACCCAACCATGCATAGCTGGGGTAACATGATCAATCAGGCAAGGTTAGAAATGGCGCGTGAGCCGATGGTGTGGTGGTCGCTGTTTTCTGCGTTTATCTTTATGTTTGTGTTAGTGCTAGCGGCTAACTTGTTTTCTGATCGCATTCAAACCGTTCTAGATCCCAGGAATAACTCATGATGAAGTCTACTGCGTCTACCCAGCCGATACTTAGCGTGCGTGATCTTTCATTGGTAGTTGATAAGACCAGCGAGCTTTTATTAAAGTCGATTAGTTTTGATATTCAGGCAGGTGAAATTTTTGCCTTGGTGGGTGAATCTGGCAGTGGTAAGTCACTTACTTCCTTGGCGATTATGCGCTTATTACCTGACGCATTACGCGTGACAGCTGGTGATATTAGTTTGCATCAGCAGTCGTTGTTTGCGATTCCTGAAGTGCAAATGCAGAAAATACGTGGCAAATCCATTGCGATGATCTTTCAAGAGCCTATGACTGCACTTAACCCTGTTATGACAACAGGTGAGCAAGTGGCAGAAGTGATAAGGGTTCATCTGGGGCTAGAGAATGCAGCAGTAAAAGCCAAAGTAATCTCCTTGTTTGAAGAAGTCGGGCTTAAAAATGCTGAGCAACGCTATAACTGGTATCCACATCAGCTATCAGGCGGGCAAAAGCAACGAGTGATGATAGCTATGGCGCTAGCATGCGAGCCTGATCTGTTAATTGCTGATGAGCCAACAACCGCTTTAGATGTAACTATTCAGGCACAAGTTTTGGCATTACTTAAACAAATTAGACAAGACCGTGGTTTATCTATTTTGTTTATCACTCACGACATGGGTGTTGTAGCGGAAATGGCAGATCAAGTAGCTGTGATGCGTGATGGTGAGATTTTAGAGCAGGCAGAATGCAATCACTTTTTTACTAACCCTGAGCATCCGTATACCCAAAGTTTATTAAAAGATGCAATCCCTTCAAAAGGCCGAAAGACTGAGGAAGCTAATGATGTTAGTAAGCTACTTGAGGTTACTGATCTAAAAGTCCATTTCCCTATAAAAAAGGGCTTACTACAACGAACCATTGGTTATGTAAAAGCCGTTGATGGCGTAACCTTGAGTATTCCTAAAGGGAAAACACTGGCTTTGGTGGGTGAATCGGGCAGTGGTAAAAGCACCATCGGGCAAGCTATTTTAAGGTTAATTAAGAAAACAGAAGGAAAAGTTAGCTTCGATAGTATCGACTTAGCTCAACTAACCGAGAAACAGCTCAAGCCGTATCGACGCAAAATACAAATTATTTTCCAAGACCCTTATTCAGCGCTTAACCCCCGTATGACTATTGGCGAAATTATCCGTGAAGGTATGAATAGCCTAAAAGTAGGGTCACGAGATAAAGCAGGACAAGACGCTCGAATCAAAGAGTTGCTTCTAAAAGTAGATTTAGAGGCCGAGCATGCAGAGCGTTATCCGCATGAGTTTTCAGGAGGTCAGCGGCAGCGCATAGGTATTGCCAGAGCGCTAGCGGTAGAGCCAGAGCTGATTATTTGTGACGAACCTACCAGTGCACTTGATGTATCAGTGCGAGCACAGGTGTTACAGTTGCTAAGTGATTTGCAACAAGATTATGGTGTGTCGTATCTATTTATCACTCATGACTTATCAATTATCCCGACCATTGCCCACGAAGTGGCTGTGATGAAAGAAGGTAAAATCGTTGAGCAAGGTTTGGTTGCAGATATCATGAAAAATCCACAGCAAGCATATACACAGAAATTATTGGCGTCTGCACCTAAGCTGGTTCGGGATCATATTGCTGGTATAGGTTGAACCTAAATTCCTCAGTTAACCGCTTCCAGTACTGGTTAAACTGATGATAATATTAAAGTAAATAGTCTTGTCTGTCTTCACTTGTAGAGTGAAGGCGCTACAGCCTATAGAGCAACCCTGCTGAAGCTTCTAAGTTTCGCTAAAGCTCAACTAAGTCTTCGGCTGACTGGCTATGTAAAAAAACTCATTAAGGATCAACCATTGATTCCTTTTTTCACTACGCCATTCAGCCGAAGAGAATCACTCTATAGGCTGTCTAACTGAGGATTTTAGGTTGAACCACTTGTCGATATTAAGCTTATCTTAACCCTGTAAAGAGCATAGTGGGATTACCCTAAAATAATAAAAAAAGACCCCCTATGACCTCTTTTCCTAAGAAAGTGCTAGCATTTGGCGTTAGCTTATCTCTTCTGTCAACGCTTTTTCTATCATCCGCTTCGTTTGCGGGTGTGGCTAATTATCCTGCGCAACAACAGTGGCAAGGTGCAGCTGTTTATTCAATGTTCGATACTATGGGTAGCGGCGTGCCTGTTTCTCAATGTCATGTTTTAACGAATGAACATGTGGTGCGTGGCAGTAAACGTGCCAACGTTGATATCGCGGGTGAGCGCTATACAGCAACAGTTATTTCAATAGATAGTGATAACGATATGGCGTTGTTGAAGGTAAGTGGTTGTCCAATCGAGTATTTTGCTAAGCTCTCTAAAGTAGCTCCTAAAAAAGGCGATATGTTGACCTCTGTTTATTATAAGCCAGGCTTTAACTTCTTTCGCAGGATGACAAAAACCAAAGGGAAGTTTGTAGGTTTTGGGCAAATGCTTACTGAAGAAGACAAAATAATGACGTCAATGATTATTGATGATAAGCGTCCGCGTATTGGTTCATCAGGTGGGGGTATTTCAACTAAGAATGGTTTGGTTTCGATTATCTACGGTGTTGCGTCCAAGTATGCAAAGCCGACGACTTACGCGATTAGCTATGATGCGCTTAAAGCTTTTATGCATAAAAATCATATCTAGAGGCTCATATTTAGGGCGACTTCCGTATTAAATGAAAGTTTATTTAGCGATCATCTCGACTTAACCCAAAGCCACATAGAGGTTATAATCAGCCCACTTTATAATCTCGGATACCATCATGCAGTTTATCGAATCACGTGGCAACGACGGCAAGCGTCCGTCTTCTGTTAGCTTTTCTTCCGCTATTCTTGAGCCAATGGCCTCATTCGGAGGTATATATGTGCCAGAAAACTTACCTGATTTAGGCAGTGATTTCTTAGCTAACCATGTGGATGCTAACTATAAACAACTAGCAAAAGATATTTTAAATGCCTTTGCCATTGATATCGAAGCAGACGTTATTGATGCGGCACTTGATCGTTATGATGAGTTTGACGACCCTACAAATCCTGTTCCTGTCGTTAAAGTGAAAGATCAGCTTTATGTGAGTGAGCTTTGGCATGGTGCAACACGTGCCTTTAAAGACATGGCATTACAGCCTTTTGGAGTGGTGCTTTCAGCAATTGCACAACAGCGCGATGAGAAGTATCTCATTTTAACAGCAACCAGTGGTGATACGGGGCCAGCTGCGCTAGAAACCTTTAAGAATAAAGATAATGTGCAGGTGGCTTGTTTGTATCCTGATGGTGGCACATCTGATGTGCAACGTTTGCAGATGGTGACTGAAGACGCTGAAAATCTAAAGGTCATCGGTATTCACGGAAACTTTGATGATGCTCAAAAAGCGCTAAAGTCGTTGCTTAGTTCAGACACTTTCAAAGCAAAGTTACAAGAAAATAAGATTCACTTGTCAGCGGCTAACTCGGTTAATTTTGGTCGCATCATTTTCCAACTTATTTATCATATTCATAGCTACTTGGAGCTAGTTTGCCAAGGTGAGATAGCCCTAGGTGAAAAGATATATTTAGACGTGCCTAGTGGTAACTTTGGTAATGCATTGGGTGGCTTTTATGCCGCTCAAATGGGGTTGCCTATTGAGAAAATCCTAATTGCTTCGAATCAGAACAACATACTTACCGAATTAATCAATACGGGTAAATATGATCTGCGCAGTTCTGAGCTTATTGCAACTACATCACCTGCAATGGATATTCTTATTTCATCTAATGTAGAGCGTATTCTTTATGCCCTATTTGGCAGTGAAAGAACAAAAGAGTTGTTATCGCAATTAGAGTTTGAGAAGTTTTATGAGTTAACGGCTGATGAACTAGCTCAATTAAAAAAATATTTTGTAGCAGACTTCTGCACCGATGAAGAAGGTAAAGATTACATCAAAAAAGCTTTTGCAGCGGGTTACTTAATGGATCCGCACACTGCAACTTGTTTCAAAGCCTTTGATACAGTGCGCGAACAACCTTTAAAGACAATCGCTTACTCAACAGCTGAGTGGACAAAGTTCTCCCCAACCATTGCTAATGCACTAACAGGTGAACAAGGGGCTAAGGATATTGATGCGTTACAGGCGATTGCTAGAGAGGCAAAAATTAAGATTCCTGAATCTATTCAAAGCTTATTTGATAAAAAGGTAGTTCAGGATAGTGTGGTAGATAAAGAAAATATTGAAACAGAGATACTGGCTTTCTTGATTAAGAATTAAACCTAGAAAACAGAATCACTCTACAAGTTGTCCAACTGCGTTATCTAGGTTAAATGGATATTTGAAAAGCAGACAGGTATAGCCAACCCTGTATTTTAGGGTTGGCTAAGAGTCACTGATTAAACACCACGACCTATTGCGTAGTAGTTGAAACCTTTTTCAGTCATGGTTTCAGGATCATAAAGGTTGCGACCATCAACAATCACAGGATCTTTAAGGGTTGCCTTTATTTTCCCAAGATCAGGGCTACGGAATTCTTGCCATTCCGTAACAATAATCAAGCTATCCGCGCCTTCTAATGCTTCGTCGGCACTGCCATATAGTGTTAATTCTTTAGTTTTATCACCATAAATGCGAGTGCATTCTTCCATTGCTACAGGGTCATAGGCTTGTACCGTGGCACCTTCTTTGATCAAAGTGTTAATGACTACACGGCTAGATGCTTCACGCATATCATCAGTATTGGGTTTGAAAGCCAGCCCCCAAAGTGCAATAGTCTTTCCTTTTAAGTCGCCACCATAATGCTTTTTAAGTTTTTCAACGGGGCGATCTTTTTGGCGATAGTTTACGGCTTCTACCGCTGCTAATAACTCAGCGTTATAACCAATTTCTTGAGCCGTTCTTTCCAATGCTTGTACATCTTTCGGGAAGCATGAGCCGCCATAGCCGCAACCAGGATAAATAAAGTGATAGCCAATTCTAGGGTCAGAGCCGATACCAATACGTACATTTTCAATATCAGCACCCAGTAACTCAGCCATGTTAGACAGCTCATTCATAAAGCTGATCTTGGTAGCAAGCAAAGCATTGGCCGCATACTTGGTTAATTCTGCAGAACGGATGTCCATAGTGATAATGCGTTCATGATTTCGGTTAAAGGGAAGATATAGCTCGTGCATTGTTGCTGTCGCTTTATCCGTTTCCGAGCCAATAACAATACGATCAGGCTTCATGAAATCTTCAATCGCACTACCTTCTTTGAGGAATTCTGGGTTAGAGACCACATCAAAATCAAGGTCAGCGCAACGTTCTTTTAATATATCCTGTACTGCACTTTTAACTTTATCAGCAGTGCCAACGGGTACTGTTGATTTGTCGACAATCACTTTGTAGTCGTCCATGTGTTGGGCGATAGACTTAGCAACTGTCAGTACATAAGTTAGATCAGCCGAGCCATCTTCATCAGGAGGTGTGCCTACAGCAATAAATTGAATGGTTGAGTGTTTAACGCCTTCTTCTGGGGAAAGTGTAAAGCTTAAACGTCCAGCTTTAATGTTTTCAGCAACGATGGCATCTAGGCCAGGTTCATAAATTGGGATTTCGCCATTGAGTAGACTATTGATTTTAGCTTCGTCCACATCAACGCATAAAACGTTATTACCTACCTGTGCCAGACAAGCACCAGTGACAAGGCCTACATAGCCTGAGCCGTATATTGTGACATTCATAGTAAAAGCTCTGAATTTAGTTATAAAAATTGTTTAGTTATTGTGATTTTGCGGATAATAGCAACAATCTAAGTAAGGATGTAATTATTGTGATAAGCGTACTAAAGTAAAAAGATAAAAATAAAGTGAAATGCGACGAAATCATTGTTGACATTATTAGTTGATTCGCTCACAATTCCTCGCTCTTTTATTGGAGGGGTTCCCGAGTGGCCAAAGGGGGCAGATTGTAAATCTGCTGGCATTGCCTTCGGAGGTTCGAATCCTCCCCCCTCCACCATTAAGAGAGTAACAAGCATTGTTTAATACAGACAAGCTTCATTGAGCGGGTGTCGTATAGTGGTAATACCTTAGCCTTCCAAGCTAAAGCTGCGAGTTCGATTCTCGCCACCCGCTCCACTATTTTGGCTGAGGCTATTTAGCCTTAGCTATATTGTTTTATGTAGACTGAGTTGCTGGAAAGTATCTATTCTAATTATTCTATAGGTTGATTTCCGGACAATATCAATGCCCATATGGCTCAGTCGGTAGAGCGCACCCTTGGTAAGGGTGAGGTCATCGGTTCAATTCCGATTATGGGCACCATATTTATTTTATTTAACGATCTGTACGGGGATGTAACGATGTCCAAAGAAAAATTTGAACGCACGAAACCGCATGTAAATGTAGGTACAATTGGTCACGTAGACCACGGTAAGACCACATTAACAGCAGCTATTACCAAAGTGATGGCAGAAAAGATGGGTGGAGAAGCGAAAGACTTCGCAGACATCGACAATGCCCCAGAAGAAAGAGAGCGCGGCATCACGATCGCTACCTCTCACGTAGAGTACGAATCAGAGAGTCGTCACTACGCACACGTAGACTGCCCAGGACACGCAGACTATGTAAAGAACATGATCACAGGAGCCGCACAAATGGACGGCGCGATACTCGTAGTATCGGCAGCAGACGGCCCCATGCCACAAACCCGTGAGCACATTCTATTATCACGTCAAGTAGGCGTACCTTACATCGTAGTCTTCATGAACAAAGCGGACATGGTAGATGACGAAGAACTGCTAGAGCTAGTAGAAATGGAAGTACGCGAGCTACTCGACGAATACGACTTCCCAGGTGACGACACGCCGATCGTTACAGGATCAGCGCTAAAAGCGCTAGAAGGCGACGCAGACTACGCAGAGAAAATCGTAGAATTAGTTGACGCACTAGACAGCTATATCCCAGAGCCAGAAAGAGCCACAGAAGGCGACTTCCTAATGCCTGTTGAAGACGTATTCTCAATCTCAGGACGAGGAACCGTAGTAACCGGCAGAATCGAACGTGGTGTAGTAAACGTAGGTGACGAAATAGAAATCGTTGGAATCAAAGATACAGCTACTACCACCTGTACAGGTGTAGAAATGTTCAGAAAACTACTAGACTCAGGCGAAGCAGGAGACAACGTAGGAGTACTACTACGTGGAACCAAGCGTGAAGAAGTAGAGCGCGGACAAGTATTATGTAAGCCAGGCTCAATTACACCACATACCAAGTTCGAAGCAGAAGTCTATGTGCTGTCAAAGAACGAAGGTGGAAGACACACACCTTTCTTCACCAACTACCGTCCCCAGTTCTACTTTAGAACAACTGACGTAACCGGTGCAGTAGAATTGCCAGAAGGAACCGAAATGGTCATGCCAGGCGACAACGTAAAAGTAGTTGT
>JALXAX010000166.1 GCA_026991755.1 Thiotrichaceae bacterium
AAACCTCCACACAAACTTATTTGCTTATCTTGTTAAACCTTTCTCACGACTGCTTTGAATCGTGTTCCTCCTGTCACCTCAACGCCGTCTTAAGCTGCGTTGTTGCTGTCGGAGGATGCGCATTATAGAGACTTAAATTTATCGGTCAACTACTTTTATAGTATTTTTTTCCAATTAAATCCATTTTTTTGACAGGCTATTGAAATATCAACAGCTTGGGAGTTATTTTCTTTTGTTTTAATAGTTGATAAGACATTCATCACCTCATCGAGGTGGTTATTCTTTTCACTCATGTGCATGCCGATTAAAAACTGTAGGTTTTTAGTTTCTATCTTATCCAAGATGAATTTTGCCTGTTGATTATCTAAATGTCCGTAATTGCCTGCAACTCTATTTTTTAATCCTTGGGGGTAAGGGCCTGTTCTTAGCTTGTGATCATCATAGTTACACTCCAACAGTAGAGCATCAACACCATTTAGGTTTTCTACTATGCAAGGGGTTATATTCCCAACATCGGTAAGAATACCTAATCGGTGATTGTTTCGACTGAAAACAAATTGACACGGCTCACGTGCATCATGCGGGACAGGAAAGGGATGGATTCCCATTTCATCTATTTGGAACGACGTATGCGGATCTATGAAGTGTGTTGAGCTAAACTTGGTATCTTTACACGCATGATGCGTGCCTGCAGTTAGCCATACTGGAATATTGTATTTACGGGATAGCTTACCAACCCCTGAGGAGTGATCACCATGCTCATGAGTCACCAGTATGGCATCAATGCTTTTAGCATTACAGTCTAACCGAGATAGGCGCTTCTCCGTCTCGTACAGAGCGAAGCCACAATCAAGCAATACGGTTGTATTACCTGACCTGATAAGTGTCGCATTACCTTTACTACCACTACCTAATGATGCAAAGCTAAGCATGGAGAGTGTCCTAGCGGTTAAATTCTGTTTTCAAACGCTCAAGTATTTTTGTAGCTATTTGCTTATTGGCAGGCTTTCCATCCTTTGTTAATACTCTCAAGGCAGAACCAGCTTTTAGCTTACTGACATGGATTAACTGCTGACTTCCATTAGGAATAAACTGCTCTGTCGGTTTAAATAGTCGACTAAAGAAGCCTTTCTTCTTTTCTTCATCTTGTTCCCAGATAACTGTATACAACCCTTTATCTGCATCCTGCCCTTCCAAACTGAAACCTATACTAGTAATTGCAGAACCTGTTCTTACCCATGTCCTGTCAAGCCTATCTCCTACTTTCAAGATAGGCTGGCTATTTTTGCCTACCGACATCGTTGCCAAACCTGTTGATCCCACTGAAGAAGCATTCTCAGAATCGCCCTTTACTGTACTTGGGTCAACACCTTGTAGGTAAGCCTTAAGCCTATTCAGCATTTCTGCTTCTGCAACGGGTCTACGTGGCCTCATTTCCCATTTATTTCCAGTATCTGAAACCATTTGCTCCGCACCACGATGTGTGATGTAGATACGCGTCATGTTTGCAGATACTTTTTCAAACCTTGTGGTGTAACGATCACGTATACCTGAATCGGTTGCATTTTTGAGGATACTACCCAACGCTTTTTGAATTGCCCCTTGAGGTAGTTTTCCTCGTGTTTGTATCCAGTCAGTTTCCATAATGCCAACTGTAGGCTCATTTCGTTTTAGCTCAGTACCAATAGTCGTCCAAAACCCCTGAACTTTACTCCAAAGGATATTCGCCGGCACAGAAACTTCCAGCCACCTAGTACCACCAGAGCTATTAATCTTTACTGAGCTACTATCAGGCAATACTTGAACGACTCCTAACCCTCCCCCTGTACTATTATTAATAGTGGAAGCGCTTACAGCGCTATCTCCACGATGAATAGCAAAAGTGGAGTCGTATCGAGGTTCGGTTAAATCAGGCGGTACTTCTAGCGAAGTCACACTACCTGCTTTTTTGTAGCCTACCGTTTCCTCATTATCAAAAACTTTATTGATTTGAGAACAGCTAGCCAGTATCGCCAAACTAGGGACAATAATCGCTGTTTTCACCCATACTTTTTTTATTTCGTTATTACTCAAAATCTACTCCTGCTTCGTGCATAGCTTCTGTTAGCTCAGCATGATGCTCTTCTGAAAATGAAGTCAATGGTAACCTATTCACATTTTGTCCGTAGCCCATTTTATGTACAGCCCATTTTACGGGGATCGGATTGGCTTCTAAAAATAAGTTCGTATGCAGAGCTTCTAAGTGAGCATTGATTTCTTCTGCTCGCCCTCTATCGCCAGCAATAGCGGCTTCACACATGACGTGCATCGCAGCAGGCGCTACATTTGCCGTCACTGAAATATCGCCTTGCCCCCCCATTAGCATAAGCTCCATAGCCGTAGCATCATCACCACTGTAGATGTCTAACTGGCCTTTACAACTATCAATTAAACGCTGTGCTCGATGCAAATCACCCGTAGCTTCTTTAATACCTACAATATTGGAAATAGGCGCTAGACGCTCAACCGTTTCAGGCAACAAATCAACCGCTGTTCGACCTGGTACATTATAGAGAATCTGCGGCAAATCGACGTTTTCAGCAATATGTTTGTAATGCTGATAGAGACCCTCTTGAGTCGGCTTATTGTAATAAGGTGTCACTAGCAATGCGGCATCAGCGCCATCTTTTCTTGCTTTTTCAGTGAGTTCCAATGCCTCCTGAGTACTGTTCGAGCCAGTTCCCGCTATAACAGGAATCTGCCCAGCCACCATATCGATAATCTGTTTCACTACTGAAGTATGTTCACTGTGAGTAAATGTTGCTGACTCGCCCGTTGTGCCCATTGCAATAATGGCATCTGTGCCACTTTCTATGTGAAATGCTACTAGTTTTTCGAGCGATGCGTCATCGACCTCGCCATGCGCTAACATGGGGGTGACCAAAGCTACCATACTGCCGCCAAACATTGGCTTCTCCAAATTCTTATAATCAGGAGTGGATAGTACTACGCGTCTTGAAAAAAACAAGTAACTATTCATTGAGTTTGACTATGCTTGAGGAGATATCAAGGAAGCATTGAAGACAAAAACATATCAAACATACTAGTGATACCAGTGGTAAATCACTATGAGACCTTTGCATGAAAGTATGACGAGAGAAAAAAGAGCGTAATTTATCAGATTTTGTCTAAAAAGGAAGGTAATAGCCGAGCTATTGGCTGAGTTTTTAGACAAAATGTGGAAAATTCAAGCCTTTTTTATCCGTCATATCTTTCGTGCAAAGGTCTCACTATACTCAAACCATCAAAACCAGCCATTAATTACTAATAGAAAGGAACACGAATGACAACAATAAGCGAAGGTAACAGCATCCCTAATTTCTCCGCCCCTGCCACATCTGACACCACCTTTGAGCTTTCCAACTACACAGGAAAATCCAACCTAGTCATCTACTTCTACCCTAAAGACAGCACGCCTGGCTGCACTACAGAAGGTCAAAACTTTCGTGACTTACATAAAGAGTTTTTAGAGCATGATACTGAAATATTTGGTGTTTCCAGAGACACCATGCGCCGTCATGAAAACTTCAAAGCTAAACAAGCTTTCCCTTTTGAACTCATCTCTGATGAGGACGAAACCGTCTGCAAGCTTTTTGATGTCATTCAACTGAAAAAACTCTACGGCAAAGAATACATGGGTATAGTAAGAAGCACCTTTTTGATTGATAAAGAAGGCATACTTCGCAAGGAGTGGCGAGGCGTTAGAGTGAAGGGACACGCAGATGAAGTGTTAGAGGAAGTAAAATCACTATAACCAACAAAGGGCAAAATCTATGACTAATAACGAGAGCCGCCTATTCGTGCTAGATACTAACGTACTCATGCACGACCCCACCGCACTGTTTCGTTTTCAAGAGCATGATATTTTCCTCCCCATGATCGTACTAGAAGAACTTGATCATGGTAAAAAAGGCTTATCCGAAGTTGCCAGAAATGTTCGTCAAGTCAGTCGCTTTATCGACACGATGATTGAGCAGTATGACAATGGTATCGAAGCGGGTGTACCGATCAAAATGGAAGGCATGATTGACCACACTAAAGAAGCCAGTGGTCGTTTGTTCTTCCAGACAGAAGCTTTTGAAGGCAAGTTACCCAAAAACCTACCTGGCGACACACCTGATAACAACATTCTTGCCATCGCACTATCCCTCCAAGACAAATACCCTGCACGCAAAATCACCCTCGTTTCAAAAGACATCAATCTACGCATTAAAGCCAGTGTGGTTAAGCTCCATACTGAAGACTACTTTAATGATCAAGTACTTGATGATGTTGATCTTCTACCCTGTGGCTTCCACGTCATGCCTGATGACTTTTGGGATTTACACAGCAAAAACATGGAATCATGGCAGGAAGAAGGAAAGACTTTTTATAAACTAACAGGCCCACTTACCCAAGACTGGACAGCCGGAGAGTTTATTATCCTCAACGGAGAACAGCCCTTTCAGGCGATTGTTCGAGATAAAGATGAAGACTTTGCCCTTATTCAAACCATCAAAGACTTTGCCGAAGAACACCACGCAGTTTGGGGCATTAATGCCCTTAATATGGAGCAAAATCTCGCACTTAACTTACTCACCGACCCGGAGATTGATTTTGTTACGTTACTAGGTGCTGCCGGAACAGGGAAAACGTTACTTTCTCTTGCAGCTGGTTTAGCACAAACACTGGAAGGTAAGCGTTATAAAGAGATCATCATGACTCGCGTTACCATACCCGTTGGCGAAGACATTGGCTTTCTACCTGGAACAGAGGAAGAAAAAATGGCTCCGTGGATGGGAGCACTCATGGACAACTTGGAGGTATTAACTCAGCCCTCAAGTGGTGGTAGCTGGGGCAGAAGTGCAACTGATGAATTCTTGATGAATAAAATCAAATTACGCTCTTTAAACTTTATGCGTGGACGTACTTTTTTGAACCGATTCATTATCGTTGATGAAGCTCAAAACCTAACACCCAAACAAATGAAAACATTAATCACACGTGCGGGACCAGGAACAAAGGTTATCTGTTTAGGAAACGTGGCTCAAATAGATACACCTTATTTAACAGAAACTTCTTCTGGGCTTACTTATGTAGTTGATCGATTTAAAGGCTGGGAGCATGGCGGGCATGTAACGTTGAAAACGGGTGAGCGCTCTCGTTTAGCGGGTTTTGCGGAAGAGACACTTTAATTTATCCGTAAGCTCTCTTAAACCTTTTAGGTTAAATTATGAATATTGTGCTAGTACTCCAACAAGTTAGGTTTGATGAATACAGCGAGTCAGGAAGCGGTTAGCCGCTTGGTGCGCCTTGCAGGGAATGGTTGTTCCCTTCACAAAAGACGCAACAACGCGGATGACCGCTTCCTGGCTCGCCCGAAGGGAGCAACCCAAAGCGCTCAATACTGCGTTATGGGTCTTGCCAAGGGAATAACCATTGCCTGCAACCCAAGCCTTGTCTTGAGCGCTTTGGATTGCTCTGTATCCATCAAACCTAAGTTGTTGGAGTACTAGTATTCGAGGGACTAAAGAGTACCGAGAGATAAGCCGCACTGTAAGCGCATGATTCATGGTGCGCCTCCTTCGTCGGCACACCCTACGTGTGAATACTTGCACAGGTCTCTAAAGCCTCACTTCCTTCAGCAGCTTGATGAAGTCAAATTAGATTATAAGTTGAGATAGAACTATCCAGACCTTCAACCTAAATTCCTCAGCCAACCGCTTCAAGTATTAAATAAAGCATTGATAATATTAAAATAAGCAACTTTATCTATCTTCACTTATAGAGTGAAAGCTCTACAGCCTAACTGAGGATTTTAGGTTCAAAAAAATCAGAATAGTTCTGGCCAGCATAAACAATTGGATTGTTGTAACTCTTTGACTAAGTTTACTCGACACTCCCAACTACCACATCAAGTCATCGGGGATCTGATACTCAGCATAAGGGTCATCTTTGTCAATGCTTGTTTCAGTACTCTGGCTATGTTCCAACTCAATAACACTGGAGCTATCCCTTTCACTTATTTTCCTTGCTACTTCAAAAGGCACTAACTCATATTCATCCACTAGCTTTACAATTCCCAATTGTCCTGAGTTAATCGCTTGGCGGAGCTTTTCTGTCACATAAACAATCTTCACTTTACCTGCATCAACAAAGTTATAAGCAATATCGCCTTTATCTTTATCCACTATATTCATTTCGATCATTTGTTTGATCTGAGCAGCTATAGCTTTTTCTTCAGCTTGTTGCTTTTTTTGCTCGTTTAACAAGATACTTTTTTCTTTCTCTGCCGCTATCGCTTTATCAGCTAATAAACCAGCCTCATTGATCAACTCCGTATTGTTTTTACGACTGGCTTTTTCCTGCTTTCTCTTTTGTGCATTAATTTTCTTAGCTTTCTTTTTATCGACTAAACCTATTCCTAATAGTTGATCTTGTAACGAACCTGCCATCCTTATTCTCCATCTAATGCCTATTTGTATACTGACATCATAACGCCTCTAATAGCTTATTCAAACTTTCACCACGTACACCCAAGGAGATTTCTGTGTACTAAAGGAACCTCTGAATAAGTCATGATTCGTTTTTCTGAGGCTAGAATCCGCCAGCTTTTCGCTATAAAAGTGACCAATAGCTACGACTATTACTAACTTTTCTATCAAAGACCTGACAAACTCTATCTGCTGAAGCTTCTAAGTTCGCTAAAGCTCAACTAAGTCTCAGAAATTCCGATCAGACTTAATCAGAGATTCCTAAACAAAACTTCTAATTAATAGAAGCACCTTGATAATATAGTTTTAGACCAACGGCTCTTCAAATCAAACCTCTCACCTTGTACAATGCTGCAGTAGAAATTCTTCGAAAGAAGAACATTGCTAGCGTAGATTAGTAAAATAATAATAACAATAAACAAGGGCTATTCTTACTAAAATGACTGTTGCAGACACCATTGTTTTTCCAAGCTTGGTAAAGCGTCTTATTGATCAAGGCAAAATTTCGCATGATGATGCGACTACAGCAGTTACTAACGCCCGATCTGAAAATACACCTATCGCTTCCTATTTAATGCAACGTCGTTTGGTCAGCCAACAAGACATTGCTATTATGTGTAGCGCTGAATATGGCCTTAACATTGCGGATGTTGATGCTATTGAAATTACAGATGAAGTTAGAGAAATTCTCCCACTTGATCAAGCAAGAAAGTTACAACTCCTTCCTATTTTTAAACTCGGCAAAGGCATTCATGTTGGAGTCGCTGACCCACATTATCTTTCCAATCTTGATGACATAAAGTTTGCTACTGGTTTAGTCGCTGAACCCGTCATCATTGAATACAACAAGTTACAAGCACTTCTTCGTAACAACACCGGTGAAAATTCCGATGATGCTGAACGACTTGGGATGACGGTTTCTTCCAAGACGGCTGAACAAGACCTAGCCATCGACACCTATGAGATGGAAAGTGAGGAAGAGGAAGAAGAGGAAGATGACACGGGAATTGATATCATTAAGTTTGTTAATGAGTTACTAACCCATGCCATTAGTAAAGGGGTTTCAGATATTCATATTGAACCTTATGAAAAACTATTGCGAGTTCGTTATCGAATTGACGGTATTTTACAGGTTATTGCCACCCCACCTAAAAAGATTTCCCTCAGGTTAGCTGCCAGGCTAAAAGTCATGTCTAAACTTAACATGTCTGAAAAAAGAAAACCCCAGGATGGACGCATACACTTTAAAGTTGCTGACGATAAATTTATCGACTTTCGTGTAAGTACACTACCCACTCTTTACGGTGAAAAAATTGTTATGCGGATACTGGATTCATCCAGTGCATCCCTTGGTGTTGATATGTTGGGCTTTGAAGCCGAACAAAAAGAAGCTTTACTCAATGCACTCAACAAACCTGATGGCATGATATTAGTTACAGGACCTACAGGTAGCGGTAAAACCGTTACCCTATATACAGGTTTAAATTTACTAAACACATCAGAAAGGAACATCGCCACGGCAGAAGACCCCTGTGAAATTCAACTTCCAGGTATTAACCAGGTAAATGTTGATCCCAAGGCAGGTCTAACCTTTGCTGCCGCTCTTAAGTCTTTTTTACGACAAGACCCTGACATCATCATGGTAGGTGAGATTCGTGACTTAGAGACTGCAGATATTGCAATGAAGGCCGCTCAAACTGGGCACTTAGTGCTTTCTACATTACACACCAATAGCGCACCTGAAACATTAACTCGGATGATTAATATGGGTGTTAAGCCCTTTAATATTGCCTCAACCGTACACCTTATTGTTGCACAGCGACTAGCACGTCGTTTGTGTAATAATTGTAAAGAACCTGTTGATATTCCAGAAGAGGCTTTGTTAACTCTTGGCTTTAGCAAAGAAGAAATTCCTTCACTTGAATTGTTTGGGCCTGTTGGGTGTAACTCCTGCTCCAATGGATACAAAGGACGTGTAGGTATTTATCAAATTATGCCCATCAGCCAAGCCATGGGACGTATGGTGATGGACGGTAAAAATGCTATGGATATAGCAGACCAAGCCCAAAAAGAAGGGGTTTCAGACCTACGCCAATCAGCATTAAGAAAAGCGAGAGCTGGCATCATTTCACTACAAGAATTAGAACGAGTAACTAAAGACTAACTATTATGGCCACATCAACTGCACAAACATCACTCGACCAACCTACTTTCATCTGGGAAGGGAAAAATAAAGACGGCGTAAAAATTCGAGGCGAAGACCGAGCACTCAATGCCAATATGCTAAAAGCAACATTGCGTCGCAAAGGCATAAGGATTCGGTATATTAAAGAAAAGCGAAAGTCTATCAACAAGAAAAAAATATTACCTGCTGATATTGCACATTTCTCTCGACAACTAACCTCTATGATGCGCTCAGGCATCCCGCTTATCCAGTCACTAGACATTATATCATCGGGTCATGAAAATCCATCCATGCAAGATTTAATCAATGCACTTGCTAAAGATATTGCAAGCGGTAGTGATTTTTCTGGAGCACTTCAAAAACATCCAAAATACTTTGATGAACTTTTCGTCAACTTGGTAGGTGCAGGCGAAACAGCAGGTACACTTGAAGACATGCTTGAAAAAGTTGCAACTTATAAAGAAAAGACAGAAAACATTAAAGCTAAAATAAAGAAAGCTATGATGTACCCATTAATGGTAGTTATTGCAGCGGTTATTGTAACCACTATCATGTTACTTTTTGTAATACCGCAGTTTAAGGAGTTATTTGAAGGCTTTGGAGCCGATCTACCTGCATTTACACAAATGGTAGTTGATATGTCTGAATGGCTACAAACAACATGGTGGCTACCACTTGGACTTGTTATTGTGGCCAGTGTAGCCTTCTCTCAAGCTAGACAGCGCTCAGAGAAATTCAACCACTTTCTAGACAAACTAATCTTAAAAGCACCTATTTTTGGTAACCTTGCCAACAAATCAGCTGTTGCAAGGTTCGCACGAACGTTAGCAACCATGTCAGCCTCAGGTGTGCCTTTAATTGAATCATTAGACTCAGTAGCAGGAGCAACAGGTAATGTTGTTTATAAAGAAGCCACCTTAAATATTAAAGAAGACACATCAAAGGGGGTTCAGTTATATGTTGCAATGACAACAACTCAAGTGTTCCCTAATATGGTTATTCAAATGACTAAGATTGGTGAGGAGTCTGGACGAATCGAAGACATGCTAAATAAAGTAGCTGACTATTATGAAGAACAAGTTGATGATCTAGTTGATACGTTATCCTCACAAATGGAGCCTATCATTATGGGTATTCTAGGCGTCTTAGTCGGTGGTCTAATCGTTGCGATGTATCTTCCTATCTTCAAAATGGGCTCAGCTATTTAAATTAAAACCTAGAAACCCAGTTGAATCACAAAAACCACATAGCTATTGGCACACCTATACACACCAATAGCTACATGTCTTTTTCATCCCAACTGCATTTTCTGGGTTTAATAAGCCATCCGATACTTCAAATGACTTATAATTAGGCACTTTGCAAAGAAGTGCCTTTTTAATAGCCCTTCATAAAGAACCAAAATACAATTACGCCTAAGGGGCAACAATGGATCTCATCACTGTTCTACAACAGAACGTAACCTTCTTTTATATTACCGTAGGTATTATCTCACTACTGATTGGTAGCTTTCTTAATGCTGCTATTTATCGAATACCCATTATGTTGGAGAATAGCTGGAAGGAAGATTGTCTGCACTTATTGAATGAAGGTGAAGCATCCGACGAAATAGCAGAAAGTGAAAAATTCAACCTCTTTACGCCCCGCTCTCAATGCCCAGATTGTGGACATATGATTACTGCCATAGAGAACGTACCCGTACTGAGTTATCTTTTTTTAAGAGGAAAGTGTAGTTCATGTGGTACGCATATCTCCATGCAATATCCACTGATAGAGCTATTTACAGTTGCTGTTTCTTTAATTGCAGCTTGGAAGTTTGGGGCAAACATGCAAACCGTTGCTAGCCTATTCTTTATCTGGACGCTAATCACACTGTCGTTAATTGATGCAAAAACCATGTTACTCCCCGACAACCTCACCCTACCGTTATTATGGCTGGGGATTGTTGCTAACTATTTTGGTCTTTTCACCGACCTGGAAAGCAGTGTGCTAGGTGCAATTTTTGGTTACTTAATACTATGGACTATCTTCCACGTTTTCCGCTTACTCACAGGGAAAGAAGGCATGGGCTATGGTGATTTCAAACTACTAGCCGCATTGGGAGCTTGGGGGGGATGGCAAATTCTACCTTTCACCATCTTCGCATCCTCTCTAATAGGTGCGGTATTTGGTATACTACTTATGCTCATCAAAAGATCCAAAGACAGCCAACCACTACCCTTTGGCCCCTGGTTAGCGTTGGCGGGATTTATAGCCTTTATATGGCGAGATGAAGTACTCCTCTACATGAAACAGTACTATCTTATTGGATAAATACAAATTGCCATTCATAATCCCTAAACAGGGAGTACTAAGAGACATAAAATATGCATGGAGCCAGCGATTTAATTAATAGCCTTCTAGGTGCTTATCATATGGCTGAAGTATCCATGCGGTACAGCCAATTTGTACCTCGTGCATACAACTTGGCGAAATCACTTGGCTTTGAGCAAGGTAAGATCATGCCATCTCGAGCCTTCTGCTCTGACGAAAGCCAAGGCTATCCTATTATATTAATCGCCAAACACTTCGGCACCTTCCCTTTCAACCATGGTCGCGTCGGTGGAATCATGGCAACTGACCGACATGCACCACACGCTCATCATGGAAAAGACCTAGTTATTATCCAGGCCAGCCACGTGGGTTACGATCCTGAAAGCAAGCAGTTCGGCGTTTATCGGAGATTACAAACCGAAGAAGCCTGCGAAACATCAAACTGTGGGAAAATCTGTGACGCATTAGCATGGTATCAACACGAATATGAATTCGCTCGTGAAAATATCTTACTCTACGAAGAAAACGGCGAAAAAAGGGTCATTATTGATAATTTGTTACTGCATGCAGAACGTAAAGAAGGCTTATTACTCAGATTAGAAAAGCTAGTCAACGTGGATTCTGAAGGCAACCCTCAACCTATTTACCCTAAGAGCACCGCTAAAGTATTCTTACCATCATCAGCCTTATTAAATCATCTACAAGCATATAGCTGGAAGACAACGGAAGAGCCTATTAGACAACACCTACATCCTGACTGCTTCTTCTTTAAGCGCACCATTAGCCGTCACCATGAAGGCCGTGATCATTTAGAAAAAAACTTAATTGATGTGATGCCCTACGTTGTGACATCCAAATGGCCTGCGCTAACCGCAGCTCAAGCCAACACACAGGTTGAATTTGATCGTGCATTCAGAACTATTGTGCAAGAACCAGCCTATAAGAATAAAAAAATACTCTTTATCTCTGGACTTAATGTGGATATTTCGCCCCAAGAAGGGCAACTCTTCCCTCTCACAAAATTTATTCCTTGGGCAGCCTATGTACAAGATGAAAAGGGCAATCACCAAACTTGGGAACAAACTGAACTCTATGAAAAGCTTCAACAACAATCGACAAGTAACTCTGATCAAGTAGAACTTGAAGCCATTATCAACATTATGGAAGCCTCAAAAGAAATAAAGCTCCCATTCTAAACTTACTACCCTTCTTCTAGAATGAAATTGCAATCCACTATCCAATTCGTTATATTTTTAGCATGACTCGAATCATTAGCCATTTATTAATTCTTTTAGTGCTATTCACACATAGCACGATGGCTATGGATGTGCATATTCCACATGATCATGAGTCAGATCATATTAGTAAAAGCCATTCCCTAGATATAGATGATGTAGATACCTCATCATCTCTCAGCCACCTTGAACGTGATGATTGCTCAGATGCAGGCGGGCATTGCTCCCATCATCAAGCGCATACGGCTGGACTTATTTCGGTCAATACTCTTTCCAGTTTAAGCATTCAACCTACTTTATTTTTATCTCTTAAAAGTATTGCTTTTGTTTATCAGCAAACACCTCCTCGTAGACCTCCTAAAGCCTAAACACTTCTTTAAGGAGCCTCTGATCAAGTCCAATTATTTTTAGCTGGTTAAAACAGTCGATATTTTCCCCGAAGATCGGCGCAATAGAACGACTATTACCCCTCACTTCGTGAAA
>JALXAX010000167.1 GCA_026991755.1 Thiotrichaceae bacterium
TATTGATTCATCACGGGTTTAAAAAATGCCCGCTTAACCTAAGGGTGAAGCTAAGATTTTTTAAAATCCCGTGCTAAACCAATATCTTATCCCCTGTTATCCGCATTGAAGTCACGGATTCAGGTTAGAGGCTCCTTTAGAAATGTTGATAATAAATACTAGGCGGGTTTATCTGTAAAGATAATAACTCAAACTCTAATATATCAACGGTATTAGCTGTCGCACTTATATACAGATCGTAATCGGCTTCTATTTCCAATTGTTGAGATAATAGCGCCAAGAGCTTTGCCGTATTGCCATCATTGTCAGATGAGTTTTGTGAGCTAATAATAGGTAAAAATCGGATATTGCTATATTTATCAGACCACTTTTCAACCAGCTGATGCTGGTAAATATCAGCATCGCTTTCACCTAACCAATAGATATACAACGCTGGCATTTCTTGCTGAGTAGAGGCATATCGAGAAATCATATGTTCCATCATAGATTTTATGGCAGCAAAACCTTCCTTCTCACAAATAAAAATACACTTCTTGTTGTAAGAGTGTAGAAAGAACTCACCCTGTGGCCCTTCTAGCCTTAAGCAAGTTTGATGAACAGTTGTTAAATCTAAAGATGATCGTTGTGTATTGATGTGTAGCGTTAAGGTTTTACCATCTCTAGGAGCATCAGCTAGTGAAAATAGATGTCTAGTGCCAGCTTCCTCAACTAAAGCAATATTCTGCCCAGGAAGGAACTGTAAATATTCATCTTCAGGTAAGTCAATCTGTAAAGCTACTATGTCTTCAGATAGCGGATTTTGCGCGATAATGTTCGCAGGTAAGTTCTTATGTTCCAAGCCCTCAGGAGCATCAACTTCCATCACATCTAATATGAGGTCACTGCTTGGCATTGCTTCGCAGATAACAATCTTTTCTATCTCCTGTCCTTCCTCCACATCTTTTTCATCTAGGGTAAAAAATGCCATGGGTTCTTCATCATTAAGATAATTGACGCACCCACTGTGTAACGTACCAATGCAGACGCCACAAATCCCTCTACGACAACCTGTGGTGAGGGCAACTCCCTGTCTAAGCGCAGCATCTAGAATGGTTTCATCCGCTTTACAGGTGAATGAGTGGCCGCTGGATTTTATGGTAATGGTGTAGTTCATAGTATTCGCTTAAGTAGGCTGCTGTTGGTTCGATGTCTTGCGATGGATAGGCTTAGTCGCAACTTATGCCATAGAGTTCTTATGATATAGGTAAATACTCAGCGTAATCTGTAACTGCTCAGATTGCCCTCTACTTTATTCAGGAGCAAGGCGAAAGCGCGCAGTTTATAGGTATAAATGAGCACTTTCAACGCAGCTATTGGACAAAGTAGAGGGTAAGCTGAGTAGTTACTGATATAGTTTTACTTATACCCCGTTAACAGGAATCTAATTATGATAACCGAATCCATTCTGACTTGCCCAAAGTGTGGTTTTCAGCAAAAAGAAGAAATGCCAGAAAACACCTGTCAATTTAGTTATCGTTGCGGAGGTTGTAACGAAACCATAAAAACCAAAGACGGAGAGTGTTGCGTGTATTGCTGTTATGGTGATTATCCTTGTCTGCAAGCGCAATTTGTAGGCTCTTCTTGTTGTAGCCCTGATTAGTATGCCTAAGCATACAGCGAATAGAATCAATTCGTTTAACCATCGTTGCGTAAGAGATTTAGCTTGGGTGATCGCAAGCCCTCCGCTGGTATCAGGTTGTTTTGAGCGGGACTCTCATCAGGTTCAATGGTGGAGCTATGAGCAATGCCAATCAGAATTTTCAGACTGCTTACCCCGCTTAAAGCAATTAGATAAGAATCCACAGGATTTACTAGATCATCTGAATGCTATTAAAAGTAAACGATTAGGGTTGTACTTTGAGGGGCTTATCGGTTTCTGGATATCTTCTATTAGTCCTAATTTCAAACTACTTGCTCAAAATATTCAGTTGCATGAAATCGCAGGAGACACGCGAAGTAGGACTATTGGTGAAATAGACTTTATTATTCGAGATACACAGCTTGATAAAGTGATTCATCTAGAAGTGGCCGTTAAGTTCTACTTAGGAACGTCCCCATTAGATGATCCCTATCGTTGGTTTGGTACCAATACACAAGACCAGTTAGGCAGAAAAATAGATCATTTAAAGCATCATCAAACTCAACTCTCGCTTCAGCATACTAAGCAATTACCTTTTTCTATTGATGAGCGACAGTGTTTCATTAAGGGTAGATTGTTTTACCCCCATTCCATGCAAAATGTTACAGACATTACAATACCGCACGGAGTCGCGCATAATCATTTACGGGGTTATTATTATTTTTATGATGAATGTGACGAGGCTGATCCTTTTTGTCTATCAATGGCACTTGATAAATCACAGTGGCTAGCAGAACTTACCTCTCAAGATATCGCCCACCTAGCTGAAAAAAAATCATTACAGTCAATCGCCAAGAAAAATATTGTTGTAGAAGATCGTGCTCGTTGTTATGCATTACTCAGACAAAATGAAAGTGGTGAATATGAAGAAACCAAGCGATTCTTTTGTTTACCCCCTGCCTTCATCTTTCCTGAAAATTAATAGACAAATAAACTACCAATAGTAGTAGGTAAATATTGCTTAAATTATGTCTTATTGTATGATGGTCAATAGATAAGCAACCCCTGCGCCCTCCCTTTATACAGGCCTGTGTGGCTTGCTCTGGTAATAATTTATTTAGTTATATTTTCTAGAACTAAAGTAGCAAGGGCGGACATGTTGAATATCAATAAAAGTATAGTTTATGCACTATTTGTAGCGTTACAATCTATTAACGTTTTATATGCTAAACCGCTAAAAAAAATAGAAAACCCAACCGATAATTTAATCATTAATCCAGTTACTGATTCTAAAAACTCACCTCAGAACAATCTTGATTTATCGTTATATGCAACATTCCTTTCCCCGATAAAAACCAACAAAACAGATAGGTTTAATTATGAATATGTGGGTGGGCGTACACGTATAGGAGTAGGGATTGATACCGAGTTTGATGCTACTGCTGAGATAAGACATTTTTTTAAAGACCAGAAAAATAAAACTCAGTCAACTGAAGCATGGTTGGGCTTAGGGCTGACGGGTAGTGATAAAGGTATCAATGCAGGTGGTATAAAGTTTAACAATCATTGGGTTAAATTTAATAAGTATAAAAAGCCCTTAGTAATCAAAAAATCCTTTATTGCTTACGATAGAAATGTACAGGGTGATGACAAGCTAACTATCGGTTATGGGCAAGAAATTAAAAAGAGGTTTTGGGAAGTTTCAGTAGGAAAAGGCTTATCGGATAAGAGAAGTATAGGCAATACGAATAATGGACAAGTGCTGTTTGAAAAAGCTTATGATCTGACTATAGGTGGGCAATATGGTCTCTTCCGTCCTCAGACAAATACTCGCTGGCGTGGAGGCGTAGATTATTCTTGGGGGGATGCAGAAGGCACCAATGAGAGTAACCCGAGCCAATTAGGAGTTTCACTCAATGTTGAAAAGTTTTTCAAGAAGACACCCCATAGTGTCGCGCTAGACTTATCTGTAGTTGCCAATAAAGGTGGTTTTGATAATAAAGATACAGACACACGAGCTAATCTAACCTATCGCTATGAGTTTAATAAAAAGAAGAGCGCGTTATCGCTATATAGTGTGGATCACCCTAATGCTTGGGTAAAACGAGCCTTATATAACCCGATAAAACACAGTCGATATGTAGGGACTTTTAGAACTCAGTCAGCCAATGGCCAGCCTATAGCAGTGGCGGATGGCACATTTGTAATCGGTGCTCCAGTGCCGTTGACAATAGATGTATTGTCTAATGATACTGACCCTAATGGTGATACTTTAACTATTACAGGAGTGACCCAACCCAGTAATGGCAGTGCTAGCATAGTGAATGGACAAATCCTTTATACACCTAACCCTGGATCATCAGGGCTTGTTACTTTTACTTACACCATCTCAGATGGTAATGGTGGTAGTAGTACAGCAAGTATTAGTGTTCAGATTGTAACTCCTTAAATAGAGCTTCCCTAAGAGCATATTCTAGCCTCAGGAAAACGAACCATGAGTTAATAAAGGCGCCCTTTGGGTTTGATTCCCCGCCCCTTGGGGCGTAAAAGGGTAAAAGAATAGCCTTATTAATACCCCGCTTTCGAGGTACGAGAAAGTCGAGCGTTAAGCGAGAGGGCTTGCCCCGGGGAAGTTTATTCAGTTAAGTTGGGATTATCCATTTTGTTAGATAAATTACTGTAATTCTGTAATTCTGGGGGCGCAATACTTATCTCTGACTGTTATTACTAATTAATAATTTAGTATAGTGACCCCTGGTCTCGTATTTGTGCATAATGGCTTGTCTTTTTTTGATAAAGAGGCTTAGCCCTGTTTGCTATTTTCCAAGAATGGGGAATGATGTTGCTTTGGATGTGTGTAGTGTTCTTATCGGTGGCGCTAGCGCTTATCAGGCCTATCGAGCTTAAAATTACAACTTACAGTCTTTTGATTTCATCTTTACTTGTGAAATCAACAACTAGTGCCTAGCCCCTGATTACATGATTTAATATGAAATTTCAAAGCCAAACCCAAATATTCGTAAGTGATTGATTTATAACAAACCTAAGGCTTATGCATAAGGAGATGGAAATAAACTCAAAACAAAGGATAATAGTTGGGTAGTAGCAGACTGGAACAAGTAGCAAATATCAAACCTAAAACCTAAAACACCCAACAGAGATTAAATATGGATAACATTGAACAAGCAGTTGCTCACCATTACGGAGATGCAGATTTAACCTCTCGTATACTCAATGGGCTTGAGGAGAGTGGCATAGACTTACAGCACCTGAAAGCCGAGGATTTAACGCCTGTTGAAGAGTTTCATATCGGTGGACGACCCGCTACAGCGCATGCGGTTTCTAAAATGAATCTAACCGCAGATCAGCATGTGTTGGATATTGGTTGCGGTATAGGGGGCGCTACTCGATACATAGCTGGACAGTTTGCTTGTAAAGTCAGTGGTATTGACCTCACTCCTGAATATATCACCTGTGCGGAAGAACTAACCCAACGGGTGCAAATGGATGATCGTATAGATTATGAGGTGGCTAGCGCCTTAGCCATGCCATTTGCTGAACAGACGTTTGATGCGGCTATTACTTTGCATGTCGCTATGAATATTGAAGATCGTGAAGCGCTTTATCAAGAAACGGCTCGTGTATTAAAATCAGGGGCTATATTTAGTATTCTTGATGTGATGAAGAAAGACAATGAAGCACTTGATTATCCCGTTCCGTGGGCAATGACAGCGGATACTTCTTTTTTGAAAACGGCTGAGGAAATGCAGCTCTTATTGGAAAATGCGGGTTTCTCGGTTATAGAAGTAGAGGATCGTACTGATATGGCTATTGCGTTTTTTAAAGAACGGCTTGCCGCTGCCCAACGTTCGGGAGCTGGTAAGCCACCGCCACTAGGTATTCACCTCATCATGAAAGAGCGGGCCATGGAGAAGTTTAAAAATACGCTGGAAAATATACAGAAAGGGCGTATTGCGCCTATGCAGATGATAGCGGTAAAGGTATGACTTACTGGGATGATGTGCCTATATAGATGTTCACAAATTAAGTTTCTTATTTACTGTGGTAGAGACGTTGCATGCAACGTCTCTACGGAAATTATCTAAGCTATTAATAGCAAGGGTCATACATCATGCCCTTAATCTTGGATGATAAATCTTCAGGGCGCGGAATGCGCGCCAGACCTTGTTGATAAGCCTTCTCGGCGACAGCCGTGGCAATAGCTAATGAGACTTCGCGGATCTCCGTTAAAGGGGGATAGATCAACCCTGTATCTAAATCTTCCTGATCTACTTTTTCCGCTAGTGCACGAGCTGCTGTTAGGAACATATCATTGCTGATGAGGCGTGATTCGCAGGCAATGGCTCCCAGTCCAATACCAGGGAAGGCATAGGCGTTGTTGCCTTGGCCTGGTGTTAAGGTTTTGCCGTTGTAGATCATCTTGTCAAAGGGGCTGCCGCTAGCAAAAACTGCGCGCCCGTCACTCCATGTATAGGCTTGTTCAGCCGTACATTCTGCCTTGGAAGTTGGGTTGGATAGCGCAAAAATAACAGGTCTATCATTGATCTGCGCCATTAATTGAATCACCTCTTGAGTAAAGGTGTCTGGTGATCCTGTTGCACCGATTAGTATTTGAGGCTTAACTTTCTTAATAGTCTCGGTGAAGGATAGGGATGGCCCTTCATGGGTATAGGGCTGACTATGTGGGGCTACATGTTGTCTATTCTCTACAATCAAACCTTTACGATCAACGAAGTAAAGCCTATCTTGTGCTTCACTTTCTGATAAACCAGCCTCTTGCAAAGCCAGTACAATAAGGTCTGCAATCCCCGTAGCGGCAGAGCCTGCACCTAAAAACAGAATACGTAAATCTTTTAACCGATGGCCTGTAATGCGATTTGATGCCAAGACTCCCGCTAAGGCAACCGTTGCTGTTCCTTGAATATCATCATTAAAACAAAGTACACGTTTACGATAGGTGTTGAGCAAACGATAGGCATTGGGTGTAAGGAAATCTTCGAACTGAATTAACGCATGAGGGAAGACTTTTTGAACGGCATTTACAAATTCTTCAATCAACGAATAATAGTCTTCACCTTGTAAACGTGGCTGGCGAAGCCCTAAATATAATGGGTCTTCTCGAAGTGTTTCGTTCTTCGTGCCGACATCCAACATAATGGGTAAACATTGATGTGGGTAAACACCTGCACAAGCCACATACAAGGAGAGTTTACCAATCGGAATGCCCATGCCATTAGCGCCCAGATCGCCTAATCCTAAAATGCGCTCACCATCGGTTACTACGATTAGTCGGACATCTTCTATGGGCCAGTTAGCCAGTACTTCTTTAATACTACCGCGATTTTCAGCGGTGATATACAAGCCACGGGTTTGTCGAAAAATATGTGCAAACTCTTGGCAGGCTTGCCCGACGGTAGGGGTGTAGACCAGTGGCATCATATTATCAATATGATCTAGCAAGACCTTATAAAAAAGTCGCTCATTTCTACCGAGTAAGGCTTGTAGAAAAATATAACGCTCAATGTCGTATCGCTTGCGTGCCATGTTTTCCAATACACGCGTTTGCTGCTCTTTTTGCGTGCTGATTGCAGGAGGTAATAAACCCTCAAGCTTATATCTGATGCGTTCTTCTTGAGTAAATGCAGTGGATTTATTCAATGCTGCATTACCTAAACGCAGATAACCAAAAGGAGCATCTTTATGATCTATACAGGCTGGGATAGGGGGATTTGTAGAATGTTTCATAGATGAACCTTGAGTATGGGCTAAGCGCTTGTTTGTATACGGTTAGAGTGGCGTGGAAGATCACATAACAAATAAATTAGTCGGCTAACTTGAGGGTTGTGCAAGTATGTAGGGTGTGCCGAGGCACGAGGCGCACCATAAGTGTTGATTCATGATGCGCCTCCTTCGTCGGCACATCCTACGTATGAATATTTGTACAGTCTTCCTTGTTACGTGGCTCTTGGCGTGTAACACTTTTTTGGTGGCTCTAGTCACTCGTGCAGATGGAAGTCAATTGGCTTTCAAAGCTTAAACCTAAATTCCTCAGTTAACCGCTTCCAGCATTGAGCTTTATCTATCTTCACTTATAGGGTGAAGGCGCTACAGCCTATAGAGAATCACTCTATAGGCTGTCTAACTGAGGATTTTAGGTTTAACATGTTCGGTTTCATTTTCGATGGGCTTTTCCATCATGGTATGCATTTTGACAGGAAATGAAGGGTCTAACTCAAAAGATCATCCCTCTCTTTTATAAGTGGCAAAAAAATGCGGGACGGGTGGGTTCTGATCTAAAATCCTCAGTTAGACGATGTGTAGTGTGAAAAAAGGAGTTTTAAGGAACTAGTCATGATAAAACTAAAGCAACCCGACTCCCACACATCTAAATCGTGCATATCCCCAGGCACTCACACTCAATAATACATAAAGCCCGATGATAAACCTAAGCTGTTCGGGTTGAGTCTGATATTCATACATCAAAATCAGTAGCGTTCCTGTCACTAATCCAAGTATAGAAATAATCGTGAAAAGGGTTGATGAACGTGTTTGTTTTCTTATTTTAAAATTGGCGATAGCCATGAGTAACGATACCAGCAGAAAGGTGATGCTGCCGAATTCGAGTATCAGCTGTAGGCCTCCCACGAGGATTAACAACGTAGCGGTTGCCGACATGCTGAGGATGGCATAAACAGGAATATTGTTTTTCCGTTTGGCTATCACATTGGGGAGATAGCCATCGTCAGCGATGCGCGCCATTTGTCGTGATGAGCCAAACATAGTCCCGCTAATAGCCGAGCTGGTGGCTAGCACAGCTCCTACTATAACCAAGTTTTGTCCGATATTACCCATTATTTCTTTAGCGCCAGAGGCTAGTGCGTATTCTTTATTGTTGATGAGATCATCGGTAGGTATCGCCAAAACCGCGCCCATTGCGATGATGAAGTAGATCAACGTGACCAGTATAACGGCGGTATAGATGGCTCTTGGGATGTTCTTTTCGGGGTTATCCATTTCCTTCACAGCGTTAATCACTAGCTGAAAGCCTTCATAAGCTACGAAGGTAACGGAGGCTACGATTAGTATATTCATAACGCTACTGTGTGAAATATCGTTTCGTAACAATTGCGTAAAGGTGTGAAAGTCTGTTTTTCCGTAGTGGATTAATGCAGTAGAAATCACTAATAAAATAAGCAGTTTGCTGTAGACCATGATGTCTTCCAGCTTACCCATACCTTTGACGCTCCATAGGTTGATGAGAGCAAATAACCAAATGATGCCAATGGCAACGAGCTTGCGTATGATCTCGTTATTGGCAAACTCAAAACCACTGATACTGTAGGATGAGAAGGTGTAGGCGTATAGCGCTAACGTGCTGATATAGCCAAAAATAGTATACCAGCCAATAAAGGAAGCAGCTGTTTTGGAAGTAGGGTAGGTGCGTTTGAAAAAGGCATAAGTGGCACCTTCATCTTGATAATATACGCCTAGCTTTACGTAGGAATAGGCGGCAAAAAGAGCGATGAGTCCACCGAGAGCGATAGCAAAGGGCGCTAAAGCTCCAACGATTGAAACTGAAATCCCCAGAATGGTAAATATTCCACCTCCGACCATTCCGCCAACAGCAATGGCGATAAGCTCAATTAACCCTAAGTTCTTTTTCACTCAGTTGTCCTCGTTTATAAAAGGGTAAGTATCGGGTATTGTGATACTTATGTCTGTCACTAAAGTGACAAGAGATTAATCCGCTTTCAATAACGGTAGATTCTTACTAAACTTAGTAATACCTATTAAGGATTCCCCGTACTTATGAATCACACATTTCCACTCTATCTTCATTACCGTCAGCGCTTGGCCAAATCAGACCTTTTTAAGACACTATCGATAGATACCCTGGATGATATGTTAAAAAACTTCCGCTTTGAAACTTGGAAGAAAGGCTCGCAGCATGATTCGAAACTAGCTTTGCAGCGCTTTTATGTCATTGTAGAAGGCCGAATGGAGTTGATTCGTATTAACCCCGAAACGGGCAAAGCTTTCACTTTAATGATTTTAAAAGAAGGCGATGTCTATGATGTGTTGAGCCTGCTAGATAGTCGTGAGCATGATGTTATCCCCGTTGCCTTGGATGATCTTAAATTGCTATCTGCACCCATGTCTAGAGTGCGCGATTGGGTGCATAAACACCCTGAGTTCAATCAGAATATGATGCCGTATTTAAGCCAGTGTATTAGGGTTCGTGAAGAAATCGCCACTGATCTTGCATTGCACGATACACCTACACGTTTAGCACGCGTTATTTTGCGGTATATTCCTGTTGATAGTAGCCAGCATCAAGCTGATGAAATTAAAGCCGAGCTTCTGCATGATTTATCTAACGAACAGCTTGCGCAGTTAGTCGGATCAGTGAGGCAGGTTGTAAACAGTCATTTAGGCAAGATGAAAAAAGAAGGATTGATTCATATGGATCATCATCAGATTGTGGTGGATGATTTGCAGCGTTTAAGAGTTAAGGCTGAAGCTATTCATGGGCAGTTGCAATAGCAGGTTGGATAGATAGGAAATAGGGCAATTTAAAAGTGATAGAGAAAGTCCCTGTAAATTAGTTCGCTGGTGCGGATACTTGGACATTTTTTCTGCTGAGAAATCAGTGCTATCAATGATAGCACTTCTGGATTATTCTATAGATGAATAATAAGTAGCGAGGTGACTATTATGGCTAACTTAGTAGTGCGTAATATAGATAATGAAATTGTAAAAGCCTTAAAGGAAAAGGCTGGTCGTTCAGGCCATAGTGCAGAAGCGGAACATCGGCTTATATTGGCTAGTGTGTTGTTAATGCCTAAGAAAAAATCATTTGCGGAGGTGCTTGCAGATATGCCTGATGTTGGTAACGATAATGACTTTGAGCGTTTGCAAGAATTGGATGATGTCAGTGTATTTAATTGATACAAACGTTGTTAGTGAAATGCGAAAAGGTAAAAAAGCTGATGCGGGTGTACAAGCTTTTTTTGAAGAAGTCATCGCTAAAAATATTGCTATTTACTTGAGTGTAATCACTATAGGCGAACTGCGAAGAGGCATTGAGAAACTACGTCATCGTAATGATATAGACCAAGCAGATAGGCTTGATACTTGGTTAGCTGATATCTTAATGAATTATGGTGATAAGATTCTTAATTTCGATAAAGAATCAGCTCAAGTTTGGGGCTATTTAAGAGTTCCTCATCATGAGCATGTACTTGATAAACAAATAGCTGCAATAGCGTTGACTAATGGACTAACGGTTGTTACTCGAAATATGAGTGACTTTAAATCAAGTGGAGTGAAATTGCTCAACCCTTTTACAGGTTAGATACTGCATAGTTCTTGATGTGTACGCTATCGCTTAACCTCAACCTACATTGGTGAGTCATCTTAAAGCGCTTCCAACGCCTCAACCAATACCTTCTCTGAGGTATACATCTCTTTATTCACGTTAAGCAGGGTTGATAAATCCAGTGACGTTAGGTGAATCTTGCTCATTTCTTTATAGATTTTTTTAGCATAATCATTATGGAAATCGGCGGATGCTTGCTTGATGGCAATAAGCTCTTCCTCAATCAATTCACTTTCGTGAGGGTTTACTATTAAACTGAGAATGGGTTTGTATACAGACTGTGCTGAGGTTTTTAATAATTCAAAATAATCACTCAGCTTTTCGTTGTCATCTACATGAAAAGACTCGAGGTCGGCATCAATATCTTTTAACGCTTTAGCGGAGTATATGGCGGAGCGACTAGCTTTAATCAGACCATCAATATCTTGCGTAAGTTGTTCAGTGTTGTGGTTGTTATCAGAATTGTCATTTTCTTGTGTGGGTATTTTGAGGGCATAGTTGACAATCTCACCTTCTAATTCTTTGATGGCTATGTAATGTTCTAGTTTACTGGCTGATTTTAGAGAGTTAGGTAACTCAAACTGTTCGGTACTGGTTTTGGTAGCCAGTACATTTGGGTGAATACGTAGAAAACGTAGATTCAAACGGGCAACCAGAAACAGTAGATAACGGGTTTCTTGTATTACCGCCTCTAGTGCGACTTCTGGAATAGTGACGGGTACATTGTGAATATAGCGCTGTATATGGTGTTCGTCCTCCTTGATCCAGCGTTCCAAAAATCGCGTGTATTGCTGTATAAAAGGCAGGAATATAAAAAGCCCCAATAGATTAAACAGGCTATGAAAAGCAACCAGAGCATAGAGAGGGTCGTCGATTCGAAGCTTTCCAATCAAGCCCAATAGCGGTAACAGGGCGATAAAAGCCAGCGTATCGACGCATAAGTTAAACAACACATGTGCCATTGCCAAACGACGTTTTGCTACTGCACCTTGCAGGCTACCCAATAACACCGTGCTGGTTGTTCCCAGATCTGCGCCTATGACCAAGCAGCCGCAGCAGGTAGTGGAATAATACCCGCATGGAGGGCACTTAACGTAAGCATCATCGCGGCAGAGCTGGACTGGATAATCGCCGTAAAAATAACTCCCATTAATAAATAAACGAATAAAGGGTAGTTGCTGAGGGCTTTAATATCAATAAGTTCGGTTAGCGTGTGAACGCTGTCTTTCATAAAATCCAGCCCCATTAACAACAACGCTAGCCCAAGCACTAATTGACTGAATGATTTCCAACGACCTTTGAAGAGACCATAACTTAGGCCACCTAATGCGATTAGGGGATAGATGAGTGTGGTGAGGTCTAGCTTGAAGCCCAGCGTTGCAACTATCCAACCCGTGAAAGTGGTGCCTAGATTAGAGCCTAAAACGATACCAATGGCATTAATGAGTGGGATGATGCCTGCGCCGACAAAGGCGAGCACAATCAAACTCACTAACGAACTGCTTTGCACAATGGTGGTAGAGATAATACCACCAACCACGGAATGAATTGGTTTGTCGGTAGATTGCCTTAAGGAATCTCTGATTAACCTCCCCAAAATTAGTATAATCACTTCAACCCCAATCGATTCATTTGAGTAGAGCTATGCAATTAGACTTTGGAAGTACCTTCGAACTAAGCAAATCCAAAAAG
>JALXAX010000168.1 GCA_026991755.1 Thiotrichaceae bacterium
GTTCTGTGAGAAATTGTGAGCCTACTGGAGTTGTGATGTTGAACCCTGATCGGGATGAAAATACTGTCTTGAAAATGACAGGTTAAATACTAAGCAAAAGGTGACAACTACCTTGAAAAACACCGCCAAGCAAGTTTTATATCTTCCTTGATATATCTACAGCCTTCATCATCCCAAATCTGATGACCATCAAAAAACCAGCCATCCCACAATTCAACTCTTTTTTCACGCTTATTTTCAGGGAATAAGTTTTTATACTTGCGCTCCATAAATTCACTCACTATTTGATTGCTATACTTTCTTTTCAGGCAAGGCTGGAGCCTGTGTTGCCAATATAGGTAAAACCCCCCTTGGGATAGAATAATAAATAGCTTGTGAGTTTCTCGGTGAAAATGGCATAACAGCAATGCTTATGTCTTTGTTTTTAAAGGGCAACATAGAATCAAATTCTTTTATGTTGGCCTTAATATCCTTCATTTCCAATCTAAAGCCACCATCTTCTTGAGGAAACTTTCCCATGATTTGTAAGTAAAGTTTAGCTGGGGTCACATCGCCTGTTGATTTATCTGTGTATTCTGACTTCGTAAATAAATTTTCTAATTTTCCATTAATCGTTAACATATTGCTCTCCTAAATTATGCTGCAACCCTAAGGCCAGCTCTTGGTTCAAAATATAAATTGGTTCCTATTGCCCATCTAGGAACAGGTTCGAATTCAGCTCTAATAAAATCAATTGTTGGGTAACTAACTGTAGCCTTAATATTGTTTCTAGGAACTGAGACGTTCACACCGACTTTCTTGTAAATATTCCTTTTATGATCGTAATAGGTTGATCTTGGATATACCTCTCTTAAATCAAATCCTTGTAACCACATTTGATATGCTGCTTGTTGAGTACCTGTCAGCTCACTCTGATAATCTATTGTTTTCATTTCACATTCTCCTATTTCTAAACCCTTGATATATTTTTCAAAAAGTTCAGCGAATCCATCAGTTTCAAAATTTTCTATATCTCTAACAGTTGTGAGATTTATTTTCTTTAGTTCCATCCTGCGCATGACTAATTCAGCGCGCAGTAAATTATTAGCGTAGTTTTTCAGAGCTTTATTAACTGCTCGGTGTTTCCGTATGTTGTCATCTAGTTCTTTTCCTTTCGAATAAAATTTTAGTGCCCACCTTTTTGAGTGTTTACCATAGTAGAGAGTGCCAGAGGTCATGATTCCCCTACCCCTATACTTCATTGTTGCCGACTGTTCTGTAGCTGATATCCAAGTGTTAACTTGTTCTCGACTTTCTAATGAAAAATTATATGTGATATCAAGACGGTGTATTTCAGCATCAAGTACATGAGCTATAGGGGACTCTAGAGGTTTAATATCAAGTTGATTAGGGACTGATAGTAGGAACTCAGAAAGCAAGCCTTTTACATCCTCTGAACCGAAAATATTATGGCCCTGAAAGAATTTCACTAGGTTCCCATGGATAAACAGATGAGAGCAGTACCCATCTTTATGCTCAGATTTAATACTGACTTGATCTTCAAAAGATCCTTTCAGAGGTCTAGCTGATTGAGTTCGCCACTTCAACTCACCATTCCAGTTGGTTTGGGTGGTTATATTGCCCCCTATTTCCTTTCCATGTTGAAATTTAACAATAGCTGTAATCCAATCAATCACTGTTTAATACCTATACAATTATTCCGATATTCGGACAAAAGTGCAGTATTACTATATGCACTTTTTGGGTATGTGGACTTCTCTAAAATCATATTTATTCACAAATCACGAATCACAATATTGTTATTTTATAAACTAATCACATATAACGTGTCAACACATTATCTATTTACAAATCATAAAATGTATAATTGGTTCAATATATCCATCGAGGAAAAGATATGGCAACACAACATACAGTGAGAGTTCGGGGGAAAAGGTGGGAAGCTATCGAGAAAAAAGCTTGGGAGTTATCTACTAAAGCCCAGAAGGTGATAAAACCAACCGATGTAGCAGATACCTTGCTTTATATGAATTTAGGTGATGTAACGCTTGATAAGATAGAAGAAGCTAAAAATTCTAGGTAACTATCGCATAATGAACCTTATGCGAAATGTTCATGGTGTGAGAATGTGTACACCATGAACAAGTAACATAAGGACTGGAATTATGCGAAGTTATATCCAAGACATACATAAATACACCTCTCAGTTTTTATTGCTCTGATCTCGCTTCGAGTATCTCAACATCTGTAAGATGTTAGAGCGCGTGCTTTTACTCAACAACAAACGTATACGTCGATCTGCATTTTCAAATACTTCGCTGTAAGCTAGCTGGTCAGTATCGAAAACTTCTACATAATCGATATGAATTAACGTATTGATGAAATTAGCTATCAGGTGCTTATCTGAGTAATCTGGTGAATTTAGTTCATGGATCATCGCAACACGTTGAGCCATTAGCTGGCATTTCTGCTGTAGCTCCTGAATAGGAATCCCTGTGGATTTCGTTTGTGATAGCAAAGCTAGTGTTAAATAGTAGACTTCAAGTATGGGGGAAATTATTTTCCCGATAATCTGTAAGCGTACGAATTGTTGGGTACCTGAGCCGCGTCTCGTGTATGCTTCCGTGCCATTGCTATCATTGTGCATTAATAAACCCTGTTGAGTCATTTCATCCAGTACTTGGCTAATAACCGCAGGTAATTCTTCTTTATCCCATGTCAGGAAAAGCTCTTTTTGAATAAAGGGATAAGCTAATGAAATCAGGCTGTTAATGTCATCTCTAGTCACTGTTCTTTTATTGATAAAGCAGCAAGCTACTATGGAGGGTAATGCCATTAAGTGAATGATATTATTGCGGTAATATGTCAATGATATGGCGTGTTTTTCATCTAAATAAATGATATCGCCAAACTTATGCTTACGCTGTTTAACCATTTTGAGTGATAATGCACGTTCGATTTGCTCACTTCCTGTTTTGTCAGTAAGGATATTCCGTTCTGAATAATTTAATGAAGTAATCAGGGCTTGAAACTGTTCTAACAACAACTCCAAGTCGTTACGATCCATACTCTGCTTGGTGGTTGCCAGTAAAGCAGTTGCAATCAAGTTGATGGAATTTACAGTGGCAGCTTGGTTAATCCTTTGCATGATGGTTTCTGAGGTTTTACTAACAATCTGTCTTAACCATAGGGGGCGTTGCGCATCTTCATAGGGGGCTGATAACCATGACGGATGTTCGTGATCAAGGACGCTGTTTAAAAAAACAGGTTTACCAAAATTAGCCGATACTTTTCCAAAGTCACCACGAATTTGTAATATTGAGCGTACTGAGTTTATGAATGTCTCACTCTTCTTCTCTTCACCCGAAAGCTCAGCTTGATAAGCTTTACTTTCTAATAGGCGCTCGTAACCAACATAGACGGGAATAAAAGCAATGGGTTTTTTACGGTACTTTAGGAAGCCTCTAATAGTCATGGCAATCATACCTGGCTTAGGGGTTAATAAGCGCCCTGTCCTACTCCGCCCACCTTCGATAAAGTACTCAATTGGAACGCCTTTTGAGACCAAATCAGCCAAGTACTCAAACATAACCGTAGAATACAACTCATTGCCTTTAAAGCTTCTGCGGATGAAGAAAGCGCCTCCTCCACGTAATATAGAGCCAATGACGGGCATATTCAGATTCTTACCTGCTGCTACATAAGGGATGGCTAAACCTTCTGAGTAGATGACATAAGACAACAGCAAATAGTCAATATGACTACGATGGCAAGGCACATAAACTAACTCATGACTAAGCGAAAGGCTTTTTAAATTCTCTGCGTGTGTGACATCAATACCTGAATAGAACTTATTCCAAAACGTAGTGAGTATCCGCTGCATGACCTGAATAGTAATATTAGTGCAATTTGCTACTATTTCATTGAGATAGCGCCTTGTTTGTAGTGTCGCTTTGTATTCTGTTATGCCATCTTCATCACTTCTTTTTTTGATAGCAGCTTGTACTTCGGGTTTAAGGATTAGATCCCTTACCAAGGTTCTCCTGTGAGACACATCAGGGCCTAAGGTGGCGCTACGCATATCCGTTAAACGTTTTGATAAAACACTTTGCAGCTTGTCGATAATTTGATCGTTAGAATAGGTGTCTTGCTGTGCATCATCACCTTTTCCCTTTCCCTTTCCCTTTATTATTAAGGAAGGTTCAGCTAGTAAGGCGCTACCATGGCAACTGATAACATCTGAATATCTAATGAATACTTTTTTCCCATGAAACATAATGGTAAAAAACTTTCTTAAACCACTGCCTATTCTCCACGAATCTGCAAACAACAAATGCAACCAGTGCTTTTGGGTGGCAACTGGCCTACCCCAAAAGACAGATACAGGTATGAATTGGATTTCTTGTTCAGGGTTGTCACGTAATATTTCGATGATACCGCGTAACATCCGTGAGCGTTTAGGTTGTTTTTGTAACCACATTTTAAAGGGCTGACGAGGCGCAATGGTATAAACCGAATGCCAAGCATCAAGTTGAGGTGCTGTGACACGACTAAGCGGTTCCGTTAAACCTAACCGTTTACATTCTGTTTCAAGCGCTAGCAGGTTAGACCAAGAACGTGTTTCCAGTACATAGATAACAGGAATTTCTTCATCAATATTAAGCTGACTAATATCGGCAGGAATGACTTCTACCTTCACCCATAAATAAAGGATCTTTCGGGCTAAATAATGTAGAGGTTTATCCATACTCATTAACTATTTGTTTGTGTTATTTACTTCAAGTGGCCAATTGTTACCGTATAATGGGAAAACCCTGTAAGAAATAAACTATTTGAGACCTTTGCATGAAAGGATGGCGAGAGAAAAAATAGCTCGGCTATTACCCTCTTTTTTAGCAAAAATAGAGAAAATTCAAGCCATTTTTTAGTGAGCTTGCCGTTTTATCAAAACGGTCAACTCAATTATTAAGCTTGCTATATCCGTCATATCTTTCGTGCAAAGGTCTCTATTTATTAAATAACAATCTTTAAGGGGCAATGATCGGAACCCAGTTGGTCATGTAAGTATTCTATATTGCTAATACGATCAGCTTTGGATTGTTCAATAAAGAAGTAATCAATACGCCACCCAACGTTTCTGTCCCTCGCGCCGCCGCGCATCGTCCACCATGAATAGACTTCGGTGCTATCTGGATTTAGATGTCGCCAAGCATCCGCCCAGCCAGCTTGCATCACCCGATCCATCCAGTTTCTTTCTTTTGGATGAAAGCCAATCTTGCCATCGTTGGCTTTAGGGCGAGCAATATCCACTTCGTTATGTGCAACATTCATATCACCACCAACAATGACTATATGTCCTTGCTCACGAAGCTCGTTCATATAGTTTAGCGTGTGTTCGTAGAACTCTAACTTTTCATCCCAGGCTTCTGGGCTTTTGCCACCATTGGGGAAATAGATAGAGAATATATCGAAAGTTTCATCATTATAAGTGAATTGAGCGTGAGAGATACGCCCTTCATCCGCATTAGGTGCATCAGGAATAGTGGTCAGGAACTTGAAATCTTTAATATCTGAAAAAATTGTTTTTTTAATCCATAGACTAGTTCCCGCATAGCCTTTTTTTTCTGCACTACTATAAAACTGCTCGTAGTTTTCATTGGTGGTCAAAAAATCACTAAACTGGTCTCTGTTGCCTTTAGTTTCCTGTAAGAGTAAGACATCGGGTGATTCGCGCTCAAGTAGATTTTGCAGTTCACCTTTTCTTTCAGCTGCACGGATTCCATTGACATTCCAAGTGATGATATTCATATATTAAAGGGGATGGATAGGTAAAATGACTATGTTACCTTAAAAATAATGATGTGCCAGTAAAGCTAACTGATTTAGTGACAGATAGGACAAACGGGGTTCTTTAGTAAGGTGATGCGTTGCCAGTCTAGGTATTGGGCATCGAAAATCATCAAAGTGCCTGTTAATGCAGATTTACCTAAAAGAACATTGATAACTTCTTGTGCTTGCATCGTACCAATGACACCTACCACGGGGGCGACTACTCCTTCCCTTTCACAGGTTGCGCCTTCAACACCTTCATCTGTATAGAGGCATTGGTAACAAGGGCTTGTTTTTAATCGGGAATCAAAGGTGGTAACTTGTCCTTCCAACTTAATGGCAGCACCCGACACTAAGGGGGTTTGAGTCTCAACACATGCTTTATTGATAAGAAATCGTCCTGGAAAATTATCAATACAATCGACCACCACATCGGCTTTAGAACATTGATCTTGCAATTCATCAGCACTTAGTTGATGGGGCAGACAGCTAATTTTTAGTTCAGGATTGATAGCAAGTAGGCGTTCTTTTGCAGACTCAACTTTCAAACGCCCAATAGAAGCTTGAGTATGAATAATTTGGCGTTGTAAGTTTGATTCTTCAACCACATCGTAATCACTGAGCACTAACTCCCCTACTCCCGCAGCGGCAAGATACAAAGCAACGGGAGAGCCTAGCCCTCCTAATCCAATAATGAGCACGCGTGAATCCAATAAACGTTGTTGACCCTTTTCTCCTATGCTTGCGAGGCGTATTTGTCGTTGGTATCGGTTATGTTGTTGCTTATTCATTTACGTCACTCATTTCTATTAGGGGTATCTCTATAAAGCAGCGGTTACGTATTGTTCAACCTCTTCAAACATTCTGGCTGCCATGGCATGAGTAATTTCAATACCAAACTCATCATAACTCAGCATAATATTGGTATCTGCATGGGTGCAACTACCCCATGGGCCACCTAATCGAGCCACTACGTTTGAGTATTCCATGCTGGCTTTTTTATAGTCAATAAAGACATTCACCCATTCGTTAACTATTGTTGGTTTCGTTTGTTTACAAGCGCCTAAAATACGCCTTGAGACGGGATCAAGCGTAATTAATAAGTCTATCTTCACCGATGTTTTTTGTTCGAGTCGGCGAGCAATTTTCAATACACTTTTTCCACCCCAGCTATGCCCTACCATGCATATTTTTTGCCCAGCATCGTGCCAGTATTTAATAGCAGCAATGGCAAGATCGATAGAAGCATGAGTGGTATAAGCAGTATCTTGGTTGTTAGCATATCTCAGTCGATAAGGAACAAATACGCCGTTATATAGAGGTCGATAAATGTCGTCCATCGCACCACCTATAAAAATAACTAACGATTTGTCCGCTTTATGCGTCGATAAATCCAGAGGCACAGGGCAAACGTGGTTATCAAGCATTAACAAGTCAGTATAAGCTTGATGAGGATCAACACTTTGTGCAACAGATGACCGGTGTGGCAGAACCATTTTTTTCTTAAAAAACATAATATGAACTATGCTATAGTACTCATTTACTTGCTAGCATTTCTAAATGTAGAGATTGCTTTATATACTGAGATCTTTCGTGCAAAGGTCTCATACTATATTGGAGATACAACTTTCCTTGGCTACAACTTCACTTTCCTTCGAGTCTGATAGCGACAGCCATCATACACTCAATCTGGAGCTACAACCTACAGACAATGCTCGGTTGATAAATCTTTGCGGTCCTTTGGACGAGCACCTACTACAACTCGAACAAAAACTACATGTCGATATAAAAAATCGTGGTTTCCACTTTAATATCACAGGCGCGGTGTCTAATGCTCAAACAGCCATCAATATCCTGCAAGATCTATATCGTACTGCCACTAACGAAATGATCACAGCAGAAACCGTCCATTTGTACATCCAACAAGCGGGTGCTACACCCGAAAGCAAAATGCTGAGCTTCCCTGATGCGCGTATTCGTACCAAGCGCAAAGTTATCCGTGGTCGTGGTGCTAATCAAAATGCTTATATTCATAATATACAAACGCATGATCTTGCTTTTGGCATTGGCCCTGCCGGCACGGGCAAAACCTATTTAGCGGTTGCTTGTGCGGTTGAGGCTTTGGAGCGTGATGAAGTACGCCGATTAATCTTGGTACGCCCTGCGGTAGAAGCGGGTGAGCGTTTAGGCTTTTTACCCGGTGATTTGTCACAAAAAATAGACCCTTATCTACGCCCCATGTATGACGCGCTTTATGAGTTTATGGGCATTGAAAAAGTTAATAAACTCATAGAAAAAAACGTTATCGAAGTAGCGCCGCTAGCGTACATGCGGGGTCGTACTTTAAACGATGCTTTTATCATCATGGACGAAGCACAAAACACCACCATGGAACAAATGAAAATGTTCTTGACACGATTAGGCTTTGGTTCTACTGCTGTAGTAACAGGTGATATTACGCAGGTTGACTTGCCTAGCCATCAGAAATCAGGACTCAAGCACGTTATTGATGTGTTGGGGGATATCAAGGAAATTAGTTTTACGCATTTTGCTTCAAAAGACGTGGTAAGACACGCTTTGGTGCAGCGTATTGTAGAAGCTTATGAAAAACCTTGACGCTACTCTTGAGACAACACCTGATGACAGCCCTTTATTAGATCTCGACTATCAAAACCCTGAGGGCTATGACGACATACCCGATGAGGAAAGCCTTATACGCTGGCTACAAACGGCATGTTTAACGGATATAGCTTACTCGATCTCGGTTAGAGTAGTCGCAGAGCAAGAAGCAAAAACACTAAATAATCACTATAGGAATAAGGATTATGCAACTAATGTACTATCCTTTGAGTTTGACCCTCCCCCTATTCCTATGGAGAAACTTCATTTAGGTGATTTGATTTTGTGTAAACAGGTTATCGAAAAGGAAGCAAAGGAACAGGGGAAAAAGGTGAATGATCACTGGGCTCATTTGATCATTCATGGTGCTTTGCATTTACAAGGCTATGATCACCTCACTGATACGCAAGCGGACGAGATGGAAAACCTTGAAATAACCTATCTTAATCAACTAGGGATAGCTAATCCCTATTGTTTTACATAAAATCAATAATATATATTAGAGAGTCACACCTTGACTAAACAACAATGATTATGGACGCAACTGACAACACTACTAAACAAGAAAGTAACAAAGACAGCAGCACTAGCAGTACGGACAAACCTCCAAGCTGGTGGAAACAACTTTTTACAAAACCTATAGAGCGTGTTATTGCAACCCGTTCGGATCTAATTAACGAAATCCGTAAAGCCGAGACCAAAGGCCTTATCGAAGCTGATGAGTTAGGAATGATCGAAGGTGTGATGCAAGTAGACCACCTACAAGCGCGCGACATCATGATTTCTCGCTCTCAAATCAAGTTTATCCATCGTGATAGCAGTTTCAATGAAATACTAAAGCAAGTCTTAAAGTCAGGCCACTCTCGTTATCCCGTTATAGATGATAATAAAGACGATGTTGAAGGTATTCTTCATGCAAAAGATTTATTAAAGTTTATAGGCAAAGACAAAAAGTTTGTCATTGGTGACATCTTACGAGATACGCTTCATGCGCCTGAAACGCAACGTGTTGATGAGTTACTCACCGAGTTCAAAAAGAGCCGTAATCATATGGCGGTCATCGTTGATGAATATGGTGGAATATCCGGGCTAGTTACTATTGAAGATGTTTTGGAAACCATTGTGGGAGAGATCGACGACGAGCATGATGTCGAAGAAAAGCCCAATATACAAAAGCGCAGTAAAAATCTTTTTATTGTAAATGCACTTACACCCGTTGAAGAGTTTAACGAATACTTCCATGTTAACGAAGACTTAGAACCCTTTGATACCATTGGTGGCCTAATTACACATCGAATAGGAAGAATCCCTCAACAAGCAGAATACATCACAACTACAGACTTTAAATTTACCGTATTGAGTAGTGATGGTCGTCGCATTCAGTTACTTGAAGTTATTCCATTGCAAGAGGTTGTTAGCGCTGATGACAAGAATGACAACGATGCCACCAATAACAATAATAACAAAAGCAGTGATCAAGAAACTTCAAAAAATAATGACACTATCACCCGTAAACATAGTTATAAGCAAAAAAAGGAAGTAACTAGTGCTTAGCATATCAAGACTGCACTCTATAATTGCCTTTCTATCAGGTGCTTCACTAACGCTTGCTTTTGCACCTTTTGAGTGGCGGATTATCTCGATTATCTCGCCCGCCATTTTGTTCTACTTATTGCATCAGGCAGAAACCACAAAGCAACACCTAAAACTTAGCTATGGCTTTGCTTTCGGCATGTTCGGCACTGGTGTTTCGTGGATTTTTTACAGCATGTACTTTTTTGCACACGCTCATTTCTTGCTGGCAGCAGGCGCAACATTGCTTTTTGTAGCTCTTATGTCGTTAGTTTTCCTGTTATTAGGTCTTTTAACTTCACGGTTTACCAATAGCTCTAACTTTTTAAAGTTATTAGTTCTCTACCCTGCCAGTTGGGTGATGATTGAATGGTTTAGAGGCTGGTTTTTAACAGGCTTTCCATGGCTGTATCTAAGCCATAGTCATATTGACGATCTACTTATAAACTTTGCACCTGTTGCAGGTAGTTTCGGTGTTAGTTTACTAAGCGCCCTACTCTCTGGCGCACTTGTGCTTCTTGTTATAGGTAATAACAAGAAAAGAGTCAACGCTATTGCTAGTATCGTGGTTGTGCTCATTGCTAGCTTTACACTGGGCAAAGTAAGCTGGACACAACCTGTTGGTGATCCCATCAAAGTCAGCTTATTACAAGGCAACATTCCACAAGAAAGAAAGTGGGAGCCTGAAATGCTCATGCCTACGCTAGAACTTTACCAAAAACTAAGCAACGAAAATTGGGACTCTGATCTTATTATTTGGCCAGAAACAGCTATACCTGGCTATTTTCGTGATCAAATGGATTCATTGATATTCCCCTTACAAGCTAAATCCAAAGAAACAAAGACTGACTTATTAATCGGCGGTTTTTATTACAACGATGCAGGTGAACCTGGCTCAGAAAACAGCATATTGGCGATTACCCCTGATTTACGCAGTATTTACTCTAAAGAACACCTTGTACCGTTAAGCGAATACATTCCTTTTCTCGAACATCTACGCTGGTTAGGTAAGTGGATTCAACTGCCTTACGACAGTGTGAAAAGAGGCACAGGGCCTACTACATTAGATGTCGCAGGTATTACCGCACAAATGTCGGTCTGTTATGAAGACGCTTATGGTAATGAAACTATTCGTAGCTTACCCAAAGCAACCATGTTAATTAATGTCAGTAATGATGGTTGGTTTACAGGCTCTATTGAACCACAACAGCATATGGAAATAGCTAGAATGCGTGCAGTAGAGACAGGTCGATATATGCTGCGTGGAACGAACATTGGTATGTCTGGCATCATTGATCAGCGAGGCAAAATTATTCATACCGAACCTGCCTATACGACTACTGTCATTAAAGGCTCAGCTCAGCCTTATTCAGGTGCAACCCCCTATGTGAAAATGGGCAACTGGCTGATTATTTGCATTATCAGTGTGATTTTAGCTTGGGCTGTTTGGTTCTATTTGCCGTGCTCTGCTCGTCGTTTGTCATGCTGACTGAAACGGTGACTTTACTACGGCACATATAAGAAAAAACAGCTAAAGATGGGGTACGATTAGAAGTGATGCTTTTGTTCCCTCCCCTTAGCAAGGGGAGGGTTAGGGTGGGGATAGATGGTTGAAAAATCATATGGTTTTAAAATTTCCACCCTCTCCCCAACCCTCTCCCTGCTAGGGAGAGGGAGTAAGTAGCATCACTTTCAATCGCACCGCTAAAGATGTTCACAAATTACATTCTTATCTACTTGTGCTAGAGACGTTGCATGCAACGTCTCTACGGGAATTTATTTTAGTGAAGGTCTTAGCAGGGTATTGAACAATTGCAATCGGATTAGTCCAAGGAAGAAAAAATTGAAATCACTTACTCTACTAACCCTATTCAGTTCCTTAGTCTTTACACCTTCTCTCTATGCCAATATAAAGTTAGAAGGTTGCCTCGTTGCCAAACAAACCTGTGAAGCACTCCATTCAATAAGAAAGCAAACCAATCCAGGCAATGTAAAATTAGAGCCTTATCAATTGTATTCTGTAACAGGAATAAACAAAAATAAAGCAACGCATTATCAAATTGTTATACCCCAGCAAGGAAAAAATGATAGCAAACGATGGATACCTGTTTCTTGTGGGAATTATGTCAGCAACTGTCGACTGATTGCCAGCTCAAGCACAAACGAAACCCCGCTCAATATAACAGCAAATCAAACAATCCCAACAACGACAAACAACTCGAAAAGCAAAAACTATTTACTCGCACTAAGCTGGGAGCCAACCTTCTGTGAAACGCATCAACAAAAAATAGAATGTAAAACACTCACATCCACACGACAAGATGCAAACTACCTCTCGTTACATGGCTTATGGCCACAACCCAGAAACAATGCTTACTGCAAGGTTGATATCACCACAAAGACTATTGACCGTCGTAAGAAATGGGGGCTATTAGAAAAACTAGAGCTAAGTGATGAAACCAGAAATAAACTAGCCATAGTTACCCCCTATGTCAGGCTAGTTGTCACCCCTAAAATTTCATAAATCAGAGGGGCGGATAGGATCAAAGTATGGCTTATTCACAAGAACGCAAAGAAGCAATTCTTAAAAAATTATTACCGCCTGTCA
>JALXAX010000169.1 GCA_026991755.1 Thiotrichaceae bacterium
TTTATTTATAAGCGCATAAGTGTTTTTAAATGAGGTCTATTTTGTTCATTTGCGACTCCAAATAGTCATTTGTATAGGGCTATAACTATAGCATATTCAGAAGGATACGCTTAACTTAATGACATTGATGCGTTCCTCCATCAGGCCTACCTACTTTAGCTTGATATTCTACCCACTCCTCTTGCCAGGTGAGGGAGTTTGTGTGTTTTTTGATTAGCGACTAATCAGCAACCACCTCAACACCTACTCCAACCGATGTAGCCATCTCAACAAAATTGGGGAATGAGGTATTAACATTAGCGCAGTCATTGATAGTGATGGTTGCATCTGCTAATAAACCCGCCATCACAAACGACATCGCTATTCGGTGATCGCCATGGCTATTTATTTCACCGCCACTCATCACTCCTGCTTTTGCACCTTTCCCTTGAATGACTATACCGTCGCTAGTTGGCTTTGCATCGACGCCACACGCTTGTAAACCATCCGCCATTACTTGAATTCGATCACTTTCTTTAACGCGTAATTCTTCTGCTCCCGTCAACACCATTGTGCCTTCAGCAAAAGTCGCTGCAACAAACAATGCAGGGAATTCATCGATCGCCAAAGGCACAAGTGCTTCGGGTATGTTAATGCCTTTTAACGAGGCTGAACGTACACGAATATCAGCCACTGGCTCACCACCCTCCTCTCGCTCATTAAGCAAGGTAATATCTGCACCCATTAGGTTAAGAATATCAATAACGCCTGTCCTTGTTGGATTTACGCCTACATGTTCCAATGTTAAATCAGAACCCTCTGCAATACTTGCACCTACTAAGAAAAAAGCAGCTGATGATATATCTGCGGGGACATTAATCTCGGTAGCCGTCAATGTGCCCCCCCCTTGTAAACTCATTTTATTGCCATCGGTTTGTACTTTATAACCAAAACCACGCAACATACGTTCGGTATGATCTCGTGTGGGTGCGGGTTCTGTAACCGATGTCTCACCATTGGCATATAAGCCTGCGAGTAATACAGATGACTTCACCTGTGCGCTAGCTACTGGCATATCATAATGAATACCTTTTAGAGTAGCACCTCCTTTGATCTTTAGAGGAGGCGTACCGTCATCTTCACTACTGATATCAGCGCCCATGCTAGTTAGTGGTGTCGTCACACGACGCATCGGGCGAGTTGATAGTGAGGCATCTCCCACTAAGGACACATCAAATTTTTGACCACTCATTAAGCCTGTCATTAAGCGCATGGAAGTGCCTGAATTGCCCATATCCAAGTCGGCTTTAGGTGCTTTCAAACCCTGTAACCCTACTCCCTTGATCGTTAAATGAGTGTCATCATTTTCAACAATATCAACACCCATACTGCGAAACGCATTTAACGTTGCCAGACAATCTTCACCATTAAGAAAACCGCTAACGGTTGTTACGCCTTCTGCTAGTGATCCCAGCATAATAGAGCGATGAGAGATGGATTTATCGCCAGGTAAACGAATCGAACCTTGTAAGCCCTTATTTCCATCTTTTCGTGTTGTTCTAAATTGTACGTTATCTGTCATTTTATGCGCTCTGTCTAAGATCAACTATTAAAGTGCAGTACTCTACCGCATTCTAAAAAAAATGTAACTACTCAGCTTACCCTCTACTTTGCCCAATAGCTGCGTCGCCTACAGGGATGTAGGTGAGGGGCGAAAGCAGGACGCGGTAGCTTTAAAAGTGCTCATTTATGCTTATAAACTGCGCGCTTTCGCCTTGCTCTTGAACAAAGCAGAGGGCAATCTGAGCAGTTACGGATTATGCTGAGTAGTTACAAAAAATGTAACTACGCCAAATATACTAAGAAATGAGACTCATCAATGACTGTCCTTGTAATTGTTCGAAAAAATAATAAAGTCTGTATCGCCGCAGACACCACTATCGACCTAAATGGCAATATCGTATCCGCAGAAATATTAACCCAAAGCGATAAAATCTTTAAATATGGCGATAGCTATTTCGCCTACACAGGTGCTACACAAAGTAGCTTGATGCTAAAACATGCATTGGAAGAACACGGTTCTGAATTGTCATTTTCTGGTCAATCCAATATTTATAAGTCTCTGTTAAAACTTCACGACATATTGAAACAACATTACTTTGCAAAAACGGATAACAGTGATTCAAATCAACCCGTTGAGGATACACACATCAATTTCTTGATAGCAAACCCTTCGGGAATCTTCCAAATATTGGGGGATCGATTTGTAGGTGAAATCTCTACTTTTTGGTCAGCAGGTTCAGGAGCTAGATTTGCACTTGGCGCCATGCACAGTTGTTATGAAGACCTTGATGATCCCTGCGAAATTGCTGAAAAAGGCATTCACGCAGCATGTCAGTTTGATCACTATTGTGGCTTACCTATGACTCAGTATGAGTGTGATTTAACCTAGAAAGCGCAGTTGGGCGCGAAAAAGACACGTAAGATAGTAGTGTGCATAGTGAAACACCCATGTAGGCATAGCAAAACAGAAAAACTTCTTATCACCAATAAGGTGACTACAATTTTTTTTGTAGGTAAGTAGGGCAATGCAAGAGCAATTGCCGAGGTGCACCAATACCTTGCGTGGACTTTCGTGATCCAACAGCGTTTTCTAGGTTTAATGTAGCTCTACAAACCCTATTCGACCTCACCTACACCTCCATCACCCTCAACGTTATTACACAATGCACCAAACAACCTACTAGGTTTAGTAGCTTTGATGCTTACTAGCTGTTTCTTTGTGTTTTTTTCAAAAGATATATATGAACGAAAGATCAATTAATACACAACAGAGTCTGCTTTTTTGTTCTATTATCCTCCTCGTAACTTTTACACGGATTTTTTGATATGGATATTGGAAACATTGCGCTTCTCCTATTTTGGGGAGCGTTAGTAGGTCTCGTTTTTTCTTCAATTGGGGCAGCAGGTGGAATTTTAGCTTCCTTTGGTCTGATTACTCTCATTGGTGTTACTGACCCTAATAGTGTTAAACCCATGGCACAAATCCTTGCATTAGCAACGGCTCTTGTTTTTATTCCTGGTTACTTCAAACGTAAAGCATGGGTGCTTCCCTTAGGTTTGATGCTGAGCGCTGGCGGTATTGTTGGCGCTATTGTAGGTAGTACGTTATCTAGCCATTATCTTTCAGATATGAGTAGCTTCAAACCCCTTTTTGGCATACTTGCGTTATTAGTCGCACTACAAATTGGCTGGAAACTGTATACAGAAAATAAAGAAGGCAAAGAAAGTACTGCAGCTTGCGATAAAGGTGTTCAGAATATTTCTGTCACTGAAAAAGCCATTTCTTTCGAGTACGCAAATAAAACTTATCAATGTAACCCTTGGGCACCTTGGTTAGCAGGTTTCTTTATTGCGGTTATTGCTTCTATCTTTGGAGTGGGTGGCGGTTTCTTATTAGTGCCTTATCTAGCTTCTATTTTAGGCATCCCCATGTATATCATCCCTGCTACTGCTGCATTAGCCGTTTTCATTAGTAGTTTTATTTCAGTGTCTAACTATTTAAGAATGGGATCAGAGATTGATATAGCTATTCTCGTTGTGCTCATTATTGGTGGTGTTATTGGCGCAAGGCTTGGTCCTAAGTTAAACCAAATCATGAAAGATAGTTGGCTTCAGGCCTCTTTGGCTAGCATTGTTGCTGTTATTGGAACTAAATATTTATTAGGGACTTAGGAGTCTTAATATTATAGATTGTATTAAGGAATCTCTGATTAACCTCCCCAAAATTAGTATAATCACTTCAACCCCAATCGATTCATTTGAGTAGAGCTATGCAATTAGACTTTGGAAGTACCTTCGAACTAA
>JALXAX010000170.1 GCA_026991755.1 Thiotrichaceae bacterium
TCTGTGAGAAATTGTGAGCCTACTGGAGTTGTGATGTTGAACCCTGATCGGGATGAAAATACTGTCTTGAAAATGACAGGTTAAATACTAAGCAAAAGGTGACAACTACCTTGAAAAACACCGGGTATTTGAAATATATTTTTTAGTTATTCAGAGATTCCTTAAGTCACCTTCCCAACTTAGTTTGCCTCTAAATTTTCTAATATCTCTTTGTTTACTTCTTTTCACAAGTAGTTTTAAACCCTGCTCGACAGCTTCTTTTTTTGTTTTCAGTCCTGTTGCTTTTAGAGCATCATTCATTAAGCTATCATCAATTACTATGTTCGTTCTCATATCAACTCCAATGTGTATACACCCCATGATTAATACACGCTTTAGCATTGAGAACATCCAAAGACAACAGAGTCCTCTAATCCAGCTTAACACCAAAAGTAAGCACCATCTGCCCTGCTGGAGCTAAAGAAATACTACTGCCCGCTACACTTCCACCCGATATTACACCTTCATTTCCATCTACACCGCCAGTGACCATACCTTGTGTAACAGAAGGTAAAGCCCCTGTGTTATTAAACACGGTAAAGGCGGGGGCGGCATCATCTATACGTACATTATTCACTGTGGTATTGCCATTATTGGTGGCTGTTAATCGATAGATAACACAGGTTTGTGGAGCAACTGGGAAGCTAGTCGTGGAGAAAACACCTGTATCCGCTTGACCATTACAATCATTGTCTTCTGCTTGTTCTTTGATGATGTTTACTTCGGATTCACTGACCGTGGTGATATCCACTACAGCATCAGTCAACGGTGTGCCATTACAGGTTGTGGCGTCTCCATCGCCATTATCCTTATGGCCTGATACGGTTAACGTTGTGTTATTTTTGATGCCTAATGGAACCGTTGCTGGCACAAACAATTTTACCAACACCGATATTAGCTCACCTGGATTTAATAGCTGGTCTGTCAGTAAAACATCATTAGCATCGAGTTGACCATTTTGGTTGCTGTCCAAATACATTAATGAATTCCAACCTGCTTCGCTATTTTGCAGTGCTACATTAATACATTCCAATGCGGTATTACCGTCATTAGTAATATGATGGCTATAGGTAATGGTGTTTCCAGATTGCACTTGTCCTTGCTGATCGGGTGTAATGCCCAATGCTGCTACCTCTTCGATTATCAACGCGTCATGTTTTATATCACTCACTCCCGTGATAGCAGATTTAGCACGGAAATAGATAGAGTGCTTAACAAGGTTGCCAGACGCATCTAACGTAGCTATTGCATCTTTAGGAATAGTCACAGCTGCGCAGACCTGTTTGGCGCTTGTGGCTGCAATCATCCCTGTTGATGTCATCACAGAACCCAATGAAGTACATTGCCCATTGCCACCGTCATTATGGAATGTGATCGTTAGGTTATCGACAACATTACCTGCAACAAAGGGAGTATTGCTCATACTGTATTCAAGCACATAGCTACTTGCTACGTTGCTAGTATTATTGACAAACAAGTTGAATATCGCGGTTTCACCAGGGGCTGCGCTCAGCACGGTTACAGGGTTTGTTTCTGCCCCTATTCCCACACCTGTACCGCCATTGGCAATGGATGCATTATTGGTAATATCAACACTATAAGCGGTGTTGATATTCAACAACCTGTCGGTGACGCTATCGCTGATGGTGTCATCAATGGATGAAGTGGCTGTTTTTAATACATTGAAGCCTGCCCCGCCATTAGTCCCAACGGGTGAATTAGCAGGCAAAACGGCTTTAAGCACTACTTTAAATTGGCCATTCGAAAGCACAGGTCCCGTATCGACTATACCGTTGTTGTTGGTATCTAATAAAGGCGTGAAACCATCTTCTTTAAATAGCTGGAAGACGGTATTAGCGGGGAAAGGGTTAAGCGTATTTTCATCAATAGTAATATCAAACGTATCGGTACTATTTCCTTTATTTCGAATGTAGTTATCAAATGATACGGTTGCTCTCTGGTTGGCATCGTTTACAATGAAAGCATCTGTACTTCCACCCAAGTTGTCTGCATCATTAGCACTATTGGTATTTGAACCATTGGCTGCTACGGCTGGCAAAGCTAGCACTTCAAAAGGTACTTTATTTGAGGGTTTCATCGGCACTATCACAGAGCTGTCGTGATACAAATAATAAGCGGTATTGTACAAAGTTGAAGCTACCACTGAGCTATCAATTTGAACATCAAAGGTTAAAATGCCCGAAGCACCGCCCACTAATGACGAAATAATAGCGGTTACTTGTTGAGTGCTATTTCCATTTGATGGCAAACCCGTACAGTCATTATGATAAGCGCAATAGACGATACCTGACTGACTATCTGTCTTGTCGTTATCCGTCAGTTGCAAGTTACCTGTTGCACTCCATTTAGCACTGTCAGCCACATAGCTCATACCCACTGGCAAGCTATCAATTAACGTTACATCGGTTGCCGTTTCTGTACTGTTGTTGGCATAACTCAAAGAAACCGTGAATACATCGCTGGGTGAATAACCCGTACTAGCCGACATACTTTTAGTGACATCAACCACCGCTTTATTGGTTATGACTACGCTATCGGTATTGGTCTGCGTTACGCTGTTGTTGAAATCGCTATAGGCAGTTACCGTGATATTACCAATATCATTAGGAACAGGACCTGTGGCTGGCAAGGTAACGGCTACTACGAAATAATATTCAGCACGGGCTGCCAAATCATTAACACTCGTTATTTCTTGTGGATTATCCAGAACTCCATCACGATTGGCATCTGCATAGATTTTAACGGAGGTAAAATCATACTGATCACCTACTGCATTTGCCGCACTTAGATAATAAGTATCTACATCATTACCTGTGTTTGTTAGTACATGCGGAAAGTAAAGCGTATTACCTAATGCGCCAGGACGAGTTTGATCTTGCAACAAATCCATCGCTGCCACTTGTTGAACCAATGTTTCAACCAGATTTGAAGTAGCCACCTGATCAACACCCGATGCATCTTTATAGGTTGCACTAGCCTGATTCTTAATCAGAGTACCCGCCAAAGTAGAGGCTGCATGTACACTATTAGCCACGCCAATAGTCAATAGCAAACTGGCTATCACTAAGGCATTAAGAAGCAGATTATTGTGGATGTTTTTCATGGTTAAGCTCATTTTATTTTTATTATCGTGAGATTCCCTTTATCCATTTTGATAAAGGGAATCTCATTGAGACTTGTTTATTGATACACGTGTTACTTTACAGGTTGAGGCGGTGTGAATGCCGTTGCTGCCTTCTGTAATTTAACTGCTAAAGGGCGACCCGACTTATCAAGCAGCATCAGTTCAACTCGTCGATTGATGATTCTGTCTTGTTTAGATTTACCCAATAAAGGTAGCTCTTCACCTAAAGGCGAAACGGTAATACGGTTGGCTGTAATACCCATTGTTTTCAAATAATCTACAACGGTAGCTTGCCTACGCTTGGCTAGATCTTTGTTATAGGTTTTACTACCCTTGTAGTCAGTAAATGATTGAATATTTACTTTTAGACTAGGGTTCTTATCTAAGATCACAACGTCATCAGCCAGGCGTTGAGCTTCTTTACTAGTCAACGTATCCAGATCAAAACCAAAGTAGACCGCTGGTTCCCACGTTAAACCCTCTGTTTTAACCAGCTTGTTTCTATAGACCACTTTGTCTTTATATTTAACCTTCTCGATGATCTTGACGGTTGCAGGTGGTAAATTACAGCTCTTGTCATACTTTGCAAATAACTCATCATTGGTCGCACAACCTGATAACAGTGAGAGTAGACTCAATAGAATAACGGGTTTGGCTAATTTCATTGTGTGTGTTGGTTTACCTTTCATTGTTATTCTTCTCCTGAAAACCAGTTTTTAATCGTATCGACAAAGCCTATTTCGCTGTTACCCTTATCGACGGCTTTTTCAAATTCGTCTTGTAATGAACCTTCTTGCTTTTCAGTAGACTGTTTCTTGTTAGCCTCTTTAGCATCCTGCCGAGCATTCTTCTCATTAAAAGCGCCTTCAAGACTACTTGCATCACTGATCTCCTGACCACTCAGCCAGTTCAGAGAGTTCTCATCGACCTTATATTGCAAGCCTACGTAAACACCTTGTTTGTTATAACCTTCAGCATCCAGATCATTATCCTCAAAGCCTTTAAAGTTATAACCTGCACCGACTCGTAGGTTCTTTTTAACCAGATAGTTTAAGCCCATGCCTGCTGAGTACTGGATTTCCCCAAAGCTATTGGTTCCTAACAAACCACCATGTACATCACCGTCGATTCGGTTGGTGATGTCCCAGATGAAGCGTCCATCCATCACTACAGCATCCGAGCTAGAAGTAGTACCGCCTTTGCTACAGCGTTCGGTCTTGCCACCTAGTCTGCCTGATACGGTTTTGTTGTCATCAATTAGGTAGTTTTGATGCGTTGACAGGATATGCGTATCGCAATCGCCATCAGCGTCATAACCACGTTCCAGTTTGTTCTGATATAAGAACAACATGCTGTGCTTGTTGTTGGTTCTGGAGCGATGTGCTAAACCTATGGTGAAGCTATTGGTATACTTTAGCGCTGCATTGTCGACATCATCCATACGTAGAGAATCTTTGGCGAGTAGGCTCCATTGCTCATCAAGTCTTCCTACATAACTTCCTTCTATACCGTAGTAGTCTCTGTCACTGTCGTGACGGGTTTCTACGCGGATGGTTTTACGGTTGTTAGTGTCACGGCTGTCTTTGATCCCCAGTGAGGCGGCTACGGAGTCTTTACCGTTTCCTTTCACGCTGTTGATGATTTCTAGTCTTGGTGATACGTCCAGGCCTTTTTCGACTTCATACGTACCTCGGATTCCAGTAGCGGTTTCCATATCTCTGCCATCTATAGCGCCTCTTAGGCGGTATTCTGAGTACATCTCGGTGTTTTCCATTACGTTTGATTTAACGCCGATAGCCAGTGTATCTTGTTGTTGATTACTGCTTAGACCACTCACACCTGTTAGGCTGTTGATACGCTCGGCACGTCCATAGATTTTGACTTTGTCCATGATTTCGATGTCGCCACCGATGGAGATTCTTTTTCTATCTGACTTTCCTATATCTTGCTCGTATTCACCTGTGATGTTGCCTTTACGATCAAATACGTCAATGGCGCGTTTGGCTCCTACAATTACGGTGTTAAAGCTGTCGCTATCGGCTGAGTTCTTTTGCTTGATGTGACGTGCACCGCCTTTGAGGGTCCAGTCCCCTGCTTTGACATCGGCGGTTACACCTATGCTTTGCTGGATGGCTTTGGTATCTAGCTCTTTGCTGTGGATGCCTTCTATATTCACCGTTACATCTTTGCTGATTTTTTGACGGTGAGTAATTCTTGCCTCTTCTCTGTTTTTAGCGATGCCGCCTGACTGGTTGTCATAACCTTTGTCGGCTTTGCCATAGCTTAGTCGGGTGCTGGCTTCTTTGTTCCAGCGGTTTTCTACGTCTACTCTAAAGCCTCGACCATCGCTTTTGCTACTGTCTTCGTGCGTGAGTTTAGCGGCACTGGCGGTTATTTTTAGATCGCCTGTTTTGTATTCGCCTGAGATACCGGTAATGTTTTTGCCCTCGGTGCTGTGTTGATCAATCGAGTGACTTAAACCTATGTTTAATGAGTCGTTGATTTGACGGTTATAGCGGATACCTCCGACGGTATATTTATTGCCGTTACTTTCCAGATCATAAGAAATGCGAATGTAAACAGGGTTTAGTTGATCATCTAGCGTGGGTACGCTGTCTGAGAAGCTTAGGTCGCCTGTGATATCGTCTAGGGTGTAATCTCCAAAGCGCGTTAGTTGTCTTCTGCTCAGTACTATTCCAGGGTTGTCTCTGGCGTAGGTGATCAGTTCTACTACTTCACTTCCCCTGATTACAGGATGTTTGTCGATACGGTAGTTAAGTGCCGTGCCCTGCCCTCTGATTTCTTCGGTGATGTGGTTGTCTTCGGGTCGTGCTACGTAGACTTGCAGGCGGTTTTCTCCATCATCCAGAATGGCATTAGCACCTGTCAGACTGCGTTGTACTCTGGCTACAGACTCGTGCTGCATATTGGAGTCGGTTAGGTAGTCTCCCCATAGTAGGCTGTTTTTGTCTTTTTCTATTTTGGCGTACAGTTTGCTTCGGCTTTGTGCTTCGTAGCCGCGTTGTGAGGCATCTCCGTATAAGGGGTAGCCTGTGTTCGGGTTGATGTCGCGGAAGCGTTGGCCTTTGGTGTCTTTGTCGCTGTCGTAAGACAGGGTTAGGTGGGCGTTGCCTCGGACTCTTCCTTTTAGGAAGATGGCGCCTCGGCTATTGATACCGTTTTTGTCGCGTTGGCTTTTGGGTGCGTTTAATACGTTGTCGAAGCTGTTGCTGAAGGTGTTGACTTCAATTATGCCTACTGCCATTAATGGGCGTAGTGCGGCTACTTGGGTGACGTTCTTTTCTGCCTTCAGTTCGCCTTCGGTCGCGCGTAAGGTGATATCACCTGTGCGCTCTGAGCTGCGTAGGTGGACGGTACGTTGTCCATTAACTACTCTGACTTGTAAGCCTGCTGTTTGATCCTGGATATCACGTTCTACCCATCGCCCTGCACTGCTTTCTAGGGTAACGAAGTAGGTGCCTCTGGCGGGGTAGTTATTTTCATCCAGTAGTTTGATAGTGACAGGCAGGTAGCTGCGTCCACCATCTGCGGGGAGTACGTCTGATGCGGGTTGCATGACTAGCTTTACGGCATTGTCGGGGCGCTTAAAGATACCTTTGGCGAGTGTGCGTTTGTTGCCAAACGGGTCTTTGGCGACGACTTCTACGGTGTTTTCTCCTGCTTGTAGATCGACTCCGTACCATGCAACGACTTGAGCCTTTTCGCGTTTGTTTTCGATGCGTTCACCGATTTGTGCATTCGAGATGGCTTTGCCGTTGACTATTAGTGTAGGCGTTAGTCCTGCTCGAATAGTCACCATGAAGCGTCCGTCCAGGCTGATGTCGTCTTGTGGCCATAACCAGGTTCCTGCCTTAGCCAGTTTACGGTTGACTTGTTTGATGGCTTCTTGTGGCGTGACCATGGCGGTTGCGGTGGTCGGTGAGGCCATACGGTCTAGTACTTCTAGCGGTAGACGTTCGTATATTGTGGCGACTTTAGTGGCTTTTAAGTTGAGCTTGTCTAGTTGTTTTCCTAAGTTATCTAGTCCGTGCTTTTGTAAGCTAAAGCCGATTCTCAGGGTTTGGAAGTCACCGGTTTTATAGATATAGGCTTCTTGTCTGACGGAGTCAGGTAAGACGCTGATGGCTTGGGCAGCGGCTGCTTTACTACGGTAGCGGGCGACCATGTAGCTATAGCCACGGTTAATTTGGGGGCCGGTGGCGATTTGTTTTGCCGCTTGGCGTTGTTGCTCGAAGCCTACTGTGCCGTTGGAGATATCGCCATCGGTGCCTGCTTTACGAGACAGGTCATCGCTGGTCTGCTGACGGTTTGGGTCGTATTTTTGGGCATTGTCTAACATGAAGTCGTTTGTGCCTGCATTACGTGCCTGAATTTGTTCGAATACGTATTCGGTATCACCTTTGGGGCAACTGGCTACGAAATCGGCTCGGTGGAAGTCGCCTGTGGTGATGTCGACTAGTCGACTATTGGGGTCAGCCATTTGGCGGTTGTCGGTGGGTTTTAGGGTGACGCCATCGGGTAGTGTGATGGGGTCTACTTTGATCACGTGGTTGCCAGGGTTTAGGCCGTATAGGCTGTATTGACCGTTGCCGTCGGTGATGACCCAAGTGCCATCTTCTAAGTAGAGTTTTACGCCGCCGATAGGCCATTCTCCGCCGTTTTGGAGGTTGTCGCAGTCGGCATCGACGTAGACTTTACCGAATACGATGCCGCGGGCGTCTAGTACGCCGTCTTGGCTGATGGTGACTTTGGCGCTACTGGTATTAGAGTTTACAACAGCACTATTGGCAGCCGCACCCACTTGACCCACAACGGTAGCAGTATTCACGCCGTCACCATCAACAGCACCTGCAGATACACGCACACGATACGTCAATGTATGTTCTGTTGTGTCGAGTGAGTTATCTGCTGAATCATTAAAAATTGAAAACACTAGGTTAGGACCAGGCGCACCTACTGGTTCGGCTATCTTTTTGCCATCCAGAAAGGCTGTGCCTGAAACATAACGAAAGCCATAAGGAAGCTGGTCATTCAATTTAGTTGCGAACAACTTTGGATCGTAAGAGTTGTTGATTTTGATGCTGTATGTTAAAAAGTCACCAATGCTCACTTGAGCACGCGATACTGATTTTTCGATACTCAACTTGCCCGTAGTATCAGGATCCAGAGGAATATCAGCCACCAAATCAGGCGAGGTCACTAAGAGCGTAAAGATACCGCTATTGACAACGCCATCTTGTCCATTAATACCGTAGGAAAAGCTACCGACCTGTCGAGCAAAATTGCCTACCAAGGTAATAGCAGGAACGCTACTAGGGAAGCTGTAGTTAGCTGGAGGTACTACGTGTAAATAATAACGCCCCGTATGTGTGGCATCTTGAGGATATAGAAAAGGAAATTGATAACGTCCATCAGCCATTGTGATTTGTGGCGCATACGGATTTCCCGTTACAGGGTTTTCTGCAATGCTGCCATCATCATTACGAATGGTTACAGTTGCACCTATTACAGGGATATTGTTGGCTGAATCAAAGACAATACCGAGCGGGTCAATTAATGCGGAGTCGGTTAAAATAACCCCAACGCCTGGATCGTTAATACTAGCGGCTAGCGAACCACCTGCGCTGCTTTGTAAGACACAGCTTTGTTCCACCACGTCATAGTTCACAGTAACGGTATTGACATCACTGGCATTAGCAGGGCAATCTGCACCATTACCTCTCTCAGTAGTGCTTAAGCGGACGGCACGAATACTTCTGAAAACACCAGTATTGGGACCTGTTTCTAATACCGCTACCCGTAAACTATCACCTGTGGGGGAGGAAATAGTAACAAAGTGAAGTTCTGCCGTATTTGCATCTGCATTTAGGCCTGTTGAATCGACTTCAATGTAAACACCATCACGACCAGGTGTATAGGCATCGCTTCCCTGGAAAACAAAGCCATTATCCAATTGATAAAAGGGTGCATCAACAAAATCGGCATCGGATGAAAAGTTGGGGGTATTTCCACTGCGCTTGATGTCTAAGGTAGGTGCTAAAAAACGGATTTCAGCTTCATTTCCAACTACTACCGAGGCTACCTTTATTTGTGCAATATTGGAGTGATCACTTTGAAAGCTGTTATCAGTACCTGACCACGTAACATCGGCTTGATTGGTAATGCTTACGCCTGATGGAGCTGTTTCTGCAAATATTGGCAAGCTACATAAAACCATTATCAAGGAGACTGATAATAGTTTCTGCCAAGGCAAAGTTAGAAAGCGCATTGTCGTACCTTTTTATTATTATTTTTAGTAACTACTCAGCTTACCCTCTACTTTGCCCAATAGCTGCGTAGAAAGTGCTCATTTATACTTATAAACTGCGCGCTTTCGCCTTGCTCTTGTACAAAGTAGAGGGCAATCTGAGCAGTTACGAATTACACTGATACTGAGTAGTAGTTATTATTTTTATAGGTTTTGTCTGCCCTCTACACTGATTCTTCTCAGTTTTGGGGCAGCATCAATCACTACTTATAAGCTCAAACAAGTAACTTATAAGTAGAAACTAATTTCATTCGTTTTAATCTTAGAGGTGCTATCAGCTTCTTAAAAATCATCAAGAGTAATAGTCGGGCTGGAGTTTATCCAGCCCGGCTATTAACCCGACTATCAATGATTATTTACATGCTTTATAAGCCATGTAACTAACCATCACCATACTCTGTTATTGATCAACTTTAACAGTGAAGCGTACGGTTGCTGTTTGACCAGGCTGTAACTCACCACCTGTACTGCTAGCGGGTGTTGAACCTGCTCCGACATAGAACGTTACAAGGTCATTTACGATTTCACCCGCATCATTACCTGCTGTATCTGATACGCTAGCAGGTGTGCAGTTAAGACCTTCACAATATTCCAGTGTGCCTGCCATCGAAGTAGTGTAAGCAGGAATGTTATCCTTGATCACTACATTCTTAACAACCGCAGTACCTTCGTTAGTTGCAACAATTTGCCATACTGCACATTGGCCTGGCTCTACTGTTGCCGATTGAATAGCTTGGTAGTTAGCTGCAACTGGAGGAGTTGTACAGTCCGCTTGCAATGCAACCGTTTTGTCCAAACGTACCTGTCCCAGAATAACGTTACTGGTATCGGTCGCGGTATTACGAACCGTTTCTGATGCACCTTGATCCTGAGCAGTTATCAAGGTTGAGTTCACAGCACCCTGAGCCGCAGTAGAAGGAGCGAATACACGGTTAGTAAACTTCACATATTGACCCGGAGTCAGTGGGAATTCAACTAGTCCATCACCATCTAGATCCGTCAATGTGGCAGGCGTTGTTGTTCCATTATTGTTAAAGACATCTATAGTAGTACCCGATGTCAATGAACCTAGTTCTGTGTCACCAACCCCATCACCATTAGTATCAATCAACAACTTAGATGTCCATGACGTTGCTGAGTCTGAAGCTATCAGTTCGATACTTTCATTAACATTGCCGTAATTTTGTAAACGGTGAGGATAATCTATCGTTCCACCTGGTTGAATCTGGTTTTGTCCGTCTGGTGTAATAGTTACCGAAGGTGTAGTGGCTACATCGACCGCATGAGTAATGGTGTCATAACGTGTACTATCTGAAGCCGAAGCTACTTTAAATATAATGTTGTAGTCATTATCACCATCTGCACCAACTAAAGCACCTGCACCATTTAGGTTGTCAAAACCGTCTACATCAGTCGCACGTGGAGAGTCACTTTCTGATTGAGCGGGATCACTGGATAGTGTCACGTATGCTGTGTAGTTAAACGTGCCACCTGCTGGGATGAAGTCCGTAGCGGTAATGGTTTGATTACTTGCATTTTTGAACTCAACGGTCCAACCTGCTGGTAAATCAATCGCGCTTAGCAAGAATGAATCACTACTACCCGACTCATTAGCAATCGACATGGGGAAGCTTACTGTGCTTCCTACCGCCGCATCATTAGCGAAGATAACAGGGCCTTCATCGTGCGCGTTTGCTGTACCACCATCGTTAAAGCCAGCTGAATCTTGCGCTGTGCTGTTGAATACAGAAGCATTGTTGCTAGTAATAGCATCATTAGCATCCGTTGTTACCGCCGCTAAATCTACAGCGGGTGCAGTAATTGCACCCAAGTTAAGGCTTGTGGTATCGCTCACACTACCATCGACGGTTGAAGTTGCAGTTAATGTAGCAACATAACCACCTACGGGTGAGCCTGATTCGCTTGCAGGTAATACTGCTTTAACCACAATCTTTACATCAGCACCTGATGCAATAACGCCAGTATCGGGAATGCTTCCGCCATTAGTGTCATTAAGTGGAACGCTGCCGTCAGCACTCCAGAATGTGAACAAGGTAGCTGCTGGGAAGTTGGTATTAGCCACTGAAAGATCAAAAGTGTCGTCACCATTACCTGTATTGGTAATCGTATGAGTAAATACAACGGTTGAACCTGCTGAAACCACATCAACGAATTGGATATCATTCACGGGTGCGCTATCGTCATCGTTACCATCGTTTACGCCAGGGCTTGGAACAGCAGGGTTAACCGAATCATCTTCTGCAACAACTGCTACAAGCTGTGGAATGGTATTATGAGTAGTGTTTGAAGAAGTGGTAATTTTAGGTGTATTAACGTCTCCATCATCATCCGAAGAAGTAATGAAGGTGTTATCAATGCTGATATCCGCGTGCCATGCGGGGTCATAATCTGCACTATATTCGATAGATACCGATGTATTGGGAGCAAGCACTGCATCCGTTGCTTTAATAACCGCTACGGATGTGTTGCTGATATTGCCATCGCCATCAATGTCTGCGCCCAAGGCAACTTCATCTGCAGTGGTAAGCGTAGCTGCACCCAACGCAGGAACAGTATCACCATTAGACGTTAATAATCCGTTGATAGAAATAATAGTTGGATTAAGTAAAGGCACTTCAGCAGTTACTGCTCCGTTGTCATTATCATGGTCAACACGTGGTAGTGCATCAATAATATCAACTAGTTCTGCATTTGAACCACCTGTATTACTAACCGTTAGGGTATATGTGATCTTGTGATTTACTTCATCAAAGGTAGCGTTTTTAGTTAGGACCAGTACGGGGCCTGTAGTTACTGTTACTAAATCATCATTGGTTGCACTGTTGTCATCCGTATCGCTATCACCGTTAGTACCGGTATCTTTTACGATGGCATTAGTACCCGAAGATGTAGCAGTTAGTACAACACTTTCCGTTGATTGATTCGTTGCACTTACTGATACATCATAAGCAACAATCAGTTGAGCAGAATCACCTGAGTTTAATGTAACTTGAGTAACTGGGTTTTCACCTGGGTCAGGCTGACCATTACTGTTTGTATCAAGGTAAATAGTGGCACCATTGGTTACAGCCAGTGCGTAGGTATCAGCAGTATTACCCGTATTCACCAACGTATGTGGGAAGTATACTGTTTGCCCAGGAGCGGCATTTTGCACACGATCATTCTCTAACGTGGCTCGGTATTGTGGTGCAACCGTAATGATGGCTTCATTAGACTGAGCGGTATAAGTATTACCATTCTCATCTTCATAACTGACGGTTGCCAGGTTTTTAATTTCTGTACCTGCAAGAGGTGCGGCGGCATAAGCAACTCCACCGATAACCGAAGTACTCACTAAGGCCATCGCAATTAAGTTTGCTAGTGGCTTTCGTTTAAACTGCTTTGTAGTTTTCATCTTTTAAAGTTCTCTTTTTTATTGTTTTTTTTCGAATAGAGCTTACAGAATTCGGGGATCACTCAGTTAGGGGCTGCAACATCCCTTATCCAGATTCATGTACTCTATCTGGCTTTATTGAGAGACCTTTGCACGAAAGATATGACGGATACAAAAGGCTTGAATTTTTTCTCTCACCATCCTTTCGTGAAAAGGTCTCATTGAATGGATTAGTAAAGGAACGAATATGCTTTATTAAGTCCATTCTTAATAACTTGTTCTAATTAATCTTTACTCGATAGTTAAAGGTTTGTTTAGCACCTGACTTAAGCGCACTTTTAGTCTTCCAGCGAACGTGTGTGTATTTATTTGCAGGGATAACCACCAGCTTTTTTGTGCCATCAGACATTTTTTTCATCCGTTTAACAGGCTCTTTTTCGTATGTCTTACCCCCATCTATACTTACAACAAGCTCAGATTTAACAGCAGTAGTGGTTGATTTAGCCAAAAAGTGAGTATTGGCAGGAATCGGTCCCGTGACCGTTAGTCCCTTAATAGCACCCTGGCTTTGATTTTTATAAGTTAGCTGGTATTGAATAGTCTGACCCGGCTCAGCTTGCTTCGAGAGTAGTTTTTCATGACCTTTAGCATCAGTTTCTACTACAAACGCTTTCATTTCACTACTAATAGGCGCTTTGCTTTTATTGGCAGCAACAGCAGTAACAGAACCAATAGCTCCTATAAATGCCATCGTGTAGGCAAATTTCTTAAACGGTTTTTTTATCATAATTATCCCCAATTATTTTTTTATTATAGTTTTCTTGAGCGTACGTATTTAAAATCGTAGCTACTCACTAACCGATGGTTACATGCAATAGATTTTCTGTCACATTTCATTGATAAGCGGTTGTTTAATAAAGATTTTATAGGTTAATAACTGTACTATGTTGGTGCTAAAATAGCCATGAGTGGCAAACAATCAATCATCTCACTTTGAAAAACACTGTTAAGAGTTGTTTGAATGCCAGAAAAACCAAATAATATTAAGAACCTCCCCTAAACAGTTACTATTAAGTCTGAAAAAACGCTATGAGTTAAGGAAACTGATTAAGTTGATTAGAATTTAGCACAGGGAAAGCAGTCACTATTTTTCACGAAGTTGAGGGTAATAGACGTTCTGCATACGCTTTTAAATCATTTGCAAGTAAAACACTAAATATTGCGCCGATCTTCTGGGTAAATAGCGATTGTTTTAATCAGCTAAAACTAATTTGACTTGTTTTTATGAGGTTAGAATCCGCCAGATTTTCGTTATAAAAGTGACCAATAGCTACGTCTATTGCTGACTTTTCTATCAAAAACCCGACATATTCTATTACTCAGAAATTCCGACTAGTAAACATCTAGATAGTGCATAAGTAATACTCTATATCCAAGTATAAAATAAAGAATTTATTCCTTTACCTGCTGATGAAAGGTAGTATTATTAGGATAATCAACATTACTATTGAAATGAAATAGGTAGTACTTAGAACTCAAGATATTGAACCGATACATCTATACCTCATATCCAGTCCATATATCATAATATTAATAGTTGCAAAAGTATATTCAGTAAAAACCGCGCCCTTCGACTCCGCTCAGGGTGCTACTCTGTAGCCTGAGCGGAGTCGAAGGCGATGCTTGTATGTAAAGACTTATGCAACGATTAATAATAAAAAGCGCTCCTCTATTTCATCTACTGAGGCTACACTATGAGTCATACTCAATTATCTCATCATGCGCAAGTGCACCACGTTAATGATGCTAATGCTTTACGTGAGGCAATTTCTATCGCCCGTTCTGGTGATACTATTTCACTCGGAAAAACAGGTGATTATGGTGATATTCGACTAGTAAATAAATCAGGTATTCGACTTACTTCCAGAAGTAAGCAGCTTGCTATTCAGGCAACGCTAAGTGTAGATGGCACTTGTAATGATATCGTTATAGAAAACCTTAACCTCTGGAATAACAATCATTCTAAAAAACAAATTCTTTTAGTTGGCGCACAAAGTAAAGATATTACTATCCGTCACTGTATTCTGTCTTCGTTTCCTGTTTCCATGAATACGCTAAGGGATAGGCTTTCGGGAAAGCCCAAGAGCTGGATCAATGGAATCAGGCTGTTAGGCAACAATTGTAAGGTAACAGATAACATTATTGTTAATGTAAAACTAGGAATTCAAGCCAATAGCCTAGATTCTGTTTTAACTAGCAATATCATTCAGTACTTTTCGGATGATGCCATACGTGTTCAGCAACATAGCATCCAATTACGTAACAATCATATCTATGATTCTGTATTGAGTCATTCTGCTGATACCTTACCTCGAGATGCGATTAAGCTTATTCCACCTGAACATCGTTTTAAGGGCGGTAAACTCAGAAACATTGAGATCGTTTCAAACATTATACGTAGCCAGTCCCGTAGCACCTCTGTACCCAAACACCTACAAGGTACGTTACATGGTATCGCCGCTAGGGATGGTTACTTTGTAAATATAACCGTAGAAAAAAATTCTATAGTGCTCAATTCACACTATGGCATCGTCTTTAATGGTGTATATCAACTTGAACTGTCCGATAACAAAGTACTTGCGGCACCTGAACATCACTTAGCAACCCCTGCTATTATTTTATACTTAACGTGCATTACCACCTCTACACCTTATACACAGAAGTGGCTGGATAGTATCCCCTATTCTGTTAGATATGGTAAAAACCAGGCTCCCTTGTTTAATGTACCTAGTGATGTGTATGTTTGTGAAGATCTTGGGCAAAATTATTTTAAGAAAAAGACGCATGATTTAACGCAAGAAGAACATCCTGAATTTGTGCAGAATGCAGTGGGTACTGTTGACGGAGTCGATGATATCCATGCTGCAACGTTATCAGCTAATGATGCTTCTCTAGCCCATAACACTACTATTGAGACTGAAAGTGAGGATGATGATAGTGGTGAATGCGGTCTGGTTTTTCCACCTTCTTTGCCTGAAGCCAGTCAAAAAGCTACTCAAAGAACCGCTCGAAAAGATATTCAAAACGACATTCAAGAAGTGGGTGATATTTCTACACCAGATATCAAGTCGGTTGATGTTCCCGTCTTGCACAATCCTATCTCAACTAAAAAAGCCAAACCGATTGCCGCCAGTCGAAAAGAGGTAGCTTCACCTCCTGTTAACTCCAATCGTCATACTGCCAGCCGCAGTTCTAAGGTATCAATTTCAGCTAGTGTTAGACAAGTCTCGAATGCAGAACAGTTAACACGTGCTATCGCTGATGCGGTTCCAGGTGACACTATATTGATCACTCACTCAGGTAATTATGGTCAAGTTAGAATTACCAATAAGACTAGATTAAGAATTAAATCGTTTAATACGGATATACCTATTCAAGCCACTTTTGTGATTGATGGTTCATCTCGTCTTATCTTGATCGAGAATATGCAACTATGGAATGATAATGTGAGCAAGCGGCAGATCATTATCACCGGCCAATCAACCGATAGTATTTTAGTTCGCCACTGCATTATTTCAACGGTTCGTGTCAATCGCAACACCATGCGCAGACGTTATTCAGGCAACCCTCAGCAGTGGATTAATGGTATTCGTATGCTGGGTAGTAATGGTCAGATTATTAGTAATTATCTGATGAACCTAAACATGGCTATTTCTCAAACAGGACCCAATACGCTGGTTCAGCATAACTTGGTACAGTTCTACTCTGAGGATGCGATGCGCGCCAGCAACCACGGTGTGAAGATACTGCACAATAATATTTATGATTCAGTTGCCGCACACCCAGGGCAAAATGCTCATAAAGATGCAATCCAACTCATCCCACCGCGTGACAGATACAATGCGGGCAAGCTGGTTAATGTACAAATTATCGGTAATATTATCCAAAGTTTTACCCAGCCACCTAGCGTGCCTGCTCATCAGCGCGGCACGGTACAGGGTATTTTTGGTAGCGATGGCTACTTTATTAATACAACGATTAGTGGCAATACGGTGATGGTCAATTCCGATCATGGTATTACGCTAAACGGGGTTAGAAATCTAAAACTGATCGATAACAATATTGTCGATTTATCAACCAACAATCAGTTTACCCCTGGTATCAAGCTGTACTTAACGCGTGTAAGTCAGCACGGACAGCAGAAATGGTTAGCTAACCGCCCTTACTCCCTTCGTATGCAACACAACCAAGCTCCACTGCTTAATATCCCTAATGAGGCATACGATATTGATGATGCAGGAAACAATCATTTTGCTAAGCGTTCTCATGATTTGGCTAGAGGTGTTAACCCCATCATCATTAGAAACAGGCTAGAGCCTCAACAGCCAGCTATACCTCCAGCGACACCTCCTACTGATTCTTCTATAGGTCATACAGGCTCCGCAGTTAGCGCATTTTCAATTACTAATAGAGATGAGTTGCAACGCGCTATTCACGCTTCATCTTCTGGCGATACGCTTGTGTTTGAGCAATCAGGTCATTATGGTTTGATTCGCATCACTAATAAGACAGGGCTTCGTATTCGTGCAGCTCATTCAGGTATAACGATTAACGCCAACTTCTTATTAGATGGCCAATCAAAGAATATTATTATTGAGAATCTAAATATTTGGTTCTCGGAAAGAGACTGGAAACCCGTTATTTTAACAGGTCCTGAAACGGCCAATATGACCATCAGAAACTGTTTGATTTCTTCCTATCAAGTGACTCGTAGTAATGCACGAACACAAATGACAGGGACACCAGCCAACTGGGTGACGGGCATTTGGTTACGAGGCCGTGGTAATGAAGTCATCAACAACCATATAACCAATGTGCGGGTAGGCATTGCGATTAATGGTATGCACACGTTATTACAAAATAATCTCATTCAGTACTATACCGATACAGGAATTAGAGCTATTAATGATCATTTAGAGATTGTACATAATAATATTTATGATGCTATTTCTCGCAAACCTAACAGCAAGAGACTGGCGACAGGTATTCAGCTTATTCCCGCTAAAGATCGTTTTGATGGTGGCATGATTAAGAATATTCAAATTACCCATAACGTTATTCAAGCAACTAACTCAGGTAGCCCGACTCCTGAAGAACTGCAGGCACCGTTACAAGGTATTTCTATGCATGATGGTTATATTTCTGGCATGGTGATCAACTCTAATACCGTTATTGTCAACACGGAGTATGGGATTACACTAAACGGTGCGAGTGGTTTGTCACTCAACGGAAATCGTGTATTTGACTCCCGCCCAACTGATAACTTTATACCTGGAATTCGCATTTACTATACACGTACTATTGATATTAACGGCAGCCGTGAACAGGTTTGGCGAAGCGGAAGAAATTACTCTATAAGCTATAGTAGCAATCAAGCGGCTGTATTTAATATTCCAGATACGGGATATGAGATAAATGATGGAGGTGATAATCGCTTTGGTCGTATCAGTTATGATAAAGCTCGCGGATTTGACCCCATCATCGTACCTTAAGGAAGCTCTGATTAAGTAGGATTTGAGGCTTTAGCCTCGTCCAAAACAACATTATTTCAATAGTTTATGGGCGACACTAAAGTGTCGCTTCCAATTTTTGGACTTGATCAGGTTCCCTAAGTCATGACCCTTTTTTGTGAAACTCCTTAACGGCTTGCTACTAGGCTGAAATAACAAGAATTTCCACACCACAGAAATAATTGATCAAAAATGCATCCATACCATTGAGACTGCCGTATACAGTTATACGCTTTACTGCGTATGTAAATCCTAGATTTACATTTATTTCAAGATTTTAATAATTTAAGGATATATAAAATGATTACACGTAAAAATCTTTTAGCTCTTGCAGTTTCTACTTCACTTGCTGCAACAATGGTTGGTTGTTCAAAGTACACAACAGATTCAGGATCATCTGCTGCTAAAGCAAGCGCTTCTGCCAAAGCAAAAGAAGGAAAGTGTGGCGAAGGCAAATGCGGCGGAAAGAAAGCTAAGGAAGGAAAATGCGGTGAAGGTAAATGCGGTGGAAAGAAAGCTAAGAAAGAAGGAAAGTGTGGCGAAGGTAAATGCGGTGGTAAATAATAGAGGTTATCCTAACCAACCTCTTTATTTATAGATACTCATCTCACTGAATACTATCGCGATTAAAACACACTGCGTACTTCATAGTGAGACCTTTGCACGAAAGATATGACGGATAAAAATGGCTTGAATTTTCTCTATTTCTGCTAAAAATTCGGCCAATAGCTCGGCTATTACCCTCTTTTTTAGCAAAAATAGAGAAAATTACGCTCATTTTTCTCTCGCCATCCTTTCGTGCAAAGGTCTCATAGTATCAGTGTGTTTTCCATCGTATCGCGTTACAGAATCATATCAAGTGTTACTGACCCACTGAAATATCAATTTTTTTGACCATTTTCCCAAATGGGATTCAATAAAGTACAAGCTTCCTCAAATTTATTATTAATAACTTCATCAATCGTTAGGTCTTTATAAATAAGTTGAAAGAATGAATCGTACTCATATTCTTTTCTATATCGATTGCTAGCACTTTGTAGAGGCGATATTCGTCCTGTTTTTTTATGCTGTTGCTCATGCCATGCTATTGCGGGCTCTATCAATAAGTCGCTTGGTTGCTTTTGACCTGCACTATAAACATCAACTAATGCTTTAAGTAATTCCTCAGCCTCACTCTTATTGACAGCATCACTAGAAAAATGCCAATTTTGATCTTTTGTTAATAACCATGTGTCGGAAGCGGTAGTACCTGTTTCATTTTCTTTTGCAATTAGATAACTCAACCATACGGGTAACAGATCTTTACCCTTCAGTTTGGCATAACGATAAATCAATCTCCCCTTCTGATACTGATTGTCTAATACGCCGACAATACGATAATCCCCAATTTCTATATCGATAGCCAATGCTTCCATTGATGTGCCAGCACCCACATTTTTGATCTGATCAACAAAATTGACAATATCTTGTTTTTGTTCTGTAAAACTGATGATGCCATTGCTATTATTCAGCCATCGCCCTTGTGCGATTAATTTTTTATAAAAACCCTCATCATCTTTCTCCGCTAGTTGATGTTCAACCCATTCTTGGTTGATTAGATATTGATCTAAACCATCCACTATAAACGGCTCTGTTTCGTCAGCCCTATTTTCAATACGCGGAATATTTATTTGTAACTGTTGTTGAATAAAATGACGCTGAGGGTGTTGATAAAAAGACAATAAGTCTGCTAGTTCAATCACTGTTTTTGTATCGTTCTCGATCGAACCTTGCCACCACTTCTGGCTCCCCTCATTGATGGATCGAATTGAAGGATTTAACGCCTGAGCTGCCAACAGTTGATGTGACGAATAAGTAAAATACTGCTTACTATCAGAGAAATACCAGGGGCTATGTGCTTGTAAGCGGTGATATGTCACCCAAGGTGTTAATGAACTTTCAGCTGTAGTTTGAAAAGTGGCTTCAGCAGATGGACTTGGAGAGCCTTCAGCATGTGGAGAGTCTTCAACATGTGGAGAGTCTTCAGCGTTCGAGAAATGTTCATCTATGTATTCAAGTAATTCAGATACTACTACGGAAGGCGGGATAATACTGTTATTGCTCTTAGCTTGGCCCACGTAGGTCATGATCAATTGTTGTCGAGCTGATAACAGCACTTCAAGAAACTGATAACGCTCGTCAACCCGTGGTGCTTTATCACCTTTTCTAAAATCATCGGCAAGCAAATCAAATGCAGGTCTTGTATCTGCACGAGGGTATTCACCATCATTCATGCCCATTAGTGCGATAACCTTGAAAGGAATTGCTCGCATGGGTAGCATCGAACAAAACGTTAGCTGCCCCCTAAGAAAACCCGCTGCTGACTGTTGGCTGGTGGCAGCACGGGTCAATGCCGCTAGAATAACATCGAGACTTATCTTCTGTTGATGGATGCCTGAAAATTTGTCTAAATCGGTAATAAGTTCTATTAGCACAGCGTATGAGTGTTGATAATCACCCGTTGACACCAATAAGTCTTCAGCAAAACGGCCTAGATGCTTATTCCAATACTCTAGTGTATGTGGCTGTGAAAAGACCTTCTTGGCATGACTAAGCAGGCTGATAAAATCATACATTCCACCTAGTGCTTTTGCTTCAGAACCTTCGATTTCAGCAAAGGGTAATACGGACTCATTAGCATCATTTGCTGGCTCACAAAAATGCTCATCATCAGAGTTGGCATACCCCATCAACAACCTTTCTAAACCAGCCTTCCAGCTATTTTCAGAGAAAGGAATAAAGCCATATTCTTCACGATGTTGTGCAGACTCACCCCAACGAATGTGAGTTGCCGCGACCCATACACGGATATTCTCAATATCCACTTCAGATAATCCGAAATGCTCATAGACTACGGCTTGATCCAATACATCAAAAACAGCCTCTATCTCCCAGCGGTGTTGACTTAATGTTAGAAAGCGCAGGAAAATACTGAGTGGATTATTGCTATCTAAGGTGTTTTTGTCCGCAATGGCATGAGGTATATCCTCAAAAACAGCGGATATATAGGGGGCATATTGGGTGATGTCGGGTGTCATCACTAGAATATCTCTGATGGTCAACGTTGGATCGTCATCAAGGCACTGTAATAGCAGATCTTTTAAAACTTCCGCCTCACGCATCCTGCTATGACAAACATGAATACTAAGGCTGTTATCTGTTGTAGCTATAAGTTTTCGATTATTAACGGCTTGGTCATTAGCTTTTAAAACTGAGTTATTCAGAATATCATTTTGAATCAGTGCTAATAACGTATCATCATCATTTTTTTCGAAGCTTTGGTACTGGATTTCAAAGTCACACTGTTCTAATAGCAATTGCTGAAAATCACGACCTTGCTGACCTAGTGCAGCTAATAACGGATTGTTTGTTATTAATAGGGGCTCAAGCTCACTATCTGGATCTCTAGTTTGTTCAAACTGTTCTGAGGCTCCTGCCCGTTGTTTTGCCAGCTGTTTTTTACTAGGCAAGTCTGCCCAGTAAGATTGTGCTGGATTAAGTAGATAAAAATGCACATCAATAAAATGACCTATCGCTTGAAGAAAGTTTAGATAAATAGGTGACATGCCGTTAATGCCAAATATACTCAGCCGCTCAGGTAGTAATTGCCTGGCTTGTTGCTTGTCCATTTTTGAGAGTGCTTCAATAGCATCTAACCAAAGGTGTCCTTTTCCCTTATTGTTGCTAAAGGTGTCGCTAGAGGTTTCGCTACAGGTGTCGCTACTGTTATCGCTGCCTAACTGATGCCATAAATCTTGCTGCCAGCTTTCACTCGGGTTGTTTGTAACCCGTCTTCCCTGCTCCCATTCAGACATCCAGTCAGGTCGCATAAATTGGTATTGATCGAACAAAAAAGCCAACTTTTCAGCTAATTGATAACGTTTAAGGTCAACACATTCGCCATCTATATAATGAGATAGGATTGGGTTTTGTAACTTGCTATGCTCATCAAGACTTCTCAATAAATGATCAAAGTGCCACAGAAGTGATTCTTGATCATAAAGCTCCGAGTGTACTTTGCCCTCAGGGACAAGCTTATCAACGATATTACCAAAAAACTTACCTGGGAAGTGGAAGTCAAAGTTAGCCCACACGCCTTTTCTATCGGCTAATTGTTGTGACAACCAACGCTCCATTCCCTGACTTTGGATTAGAAGCTGTTCTTTTTTAAAAGGATGCGATAAGGGGTTTTCTATGACTTGGTGTAAATGAGCCAATAAGTTTTCTGTTTTATTAGAAGTATGTAGGACAAACATGGAGTCGATCAGTCATCAGTAATAAGATAGAAACAGTAGCATATATTTGGTGAGCTCTGGTTACGTATAAAATTATATAATTCTAAAATTGGCCTGCAAATCAGCAATATTAATAGACGATAATTGTACAGTTATCGAGCTATCTAGCTCAAAATCTCCGTTTCTTCTTAACTTAGGTTCAAGCGCGACATCTGGCAAGATAACCGTTATCTTTCGTTCATCCTGATAAACGACGGTAGCTTCACCCTGCCACTTTTTGGTCTCACTTTCTTGCTTCAAGTACAGCAAAGTCCAATGCTGCCTTGAAAAGCGCTCAGTTTTACGTGCCGCGAAAGACCCTTCATCAGCTAGGCCGATTCGCTCAACAAGAGAGTCGGCTTCAAGCAACGGTTGATCCGTTAAAAAAGCACGTAATTGCTGATGCACAATTAAATCAAGATAGCGGCGCATAGGGCTTGTCACCCTTGTATAGCAGGGCAAACCCAGTCCAAAGTGGGATGCTGGAACGGTTGAGTGCTTAGAGGCTTTAAAGCATCGACGATAAGCATAATGCTCAGAGAGTTTCTCAGGATACTGGATTTCTTCTGGCTCAACCTGATATGCATACGGTATCGGAATGTTATTTTCAGTAGCAAAATGTGCAATAGCTTCGCCTGCTGCCAACATCGCTTCCGTCACTAATTGACGGCTTTCACTACGTCCAAAAGGATGAATTGAAATAGTGCCATCACGAACCTTTATACTCACTTCAGGGAAGTCTAACATAGCGGCATCGTTGCTAAGGCGACGTTGATGATAACGTTCTGTCACTGCTTTTAAATCAACAAAGGGGTTGTCGTCTTGTTCTAACTCCTTGTCTACATCATCATAAGTGGTTCTTGTCACGTTGAGCGTTGAAAAACAGATTTGAATATCTTCTAGTTCACCGCTATCCGCCACCTTAAAACTAATCGATAATGCAGGGCTTTCCTCATGCAACCCTAAGCCAAGCTGCTCGGTAATTGCTTCGGGTAACATATGAATCACTTGATCAGGTAGGTATACATTAGTTCCCCGAGAGCGTGCTTCAATATCCAATTCAGAGTCAGCCTCTACGAGTGATGAGACATCAGCAATATGCACCCACAAGCGTTCACCATCAAAAGAAATCGCATCATCAGGATCTTTATTTCCCACATCATCAATTGCCCACGCTTTTAAATGACGTAGATCTTTTCGTTCAGATGATACCGCTTGAGGTACAGACAGTTCTGGGTTTTCCATATTAACACCCATGCGGCGTGGCCAGGGGTTATAGTCTTCTTTCCAGTACCCAAGCCTGATCAATAAAGCATGAGCTGATTCTTTGTTCTCACTGACACCCACTGCTTTTAAGATGCGACTTTGTTCACGCTCAGCTGTAGCGACCTGCTCAACTTCACTCAGATGGCTGTAATCTTCAGCTTCTATCTGGTTTGATTTGATCCGTGCGATTAAAGAATCCCAAGCCTGCTTTTGTTGAATCTTTTCTTCACGCTTTTGTTGATCCGCTTTTATGTCATCGAGTGGGCGAACGCTAATAAATTCTGTACTACCCTGCCCTTCAAAATATAAATTATCGACCACTAGCATCCAACTCGACCAAGCGCTTTGCGGAGTAAACTCACCATAGAGCAGTTCAGCCAGTTCAGCTAAGCTGAAGGTTTCACCTTCTAATAATTCAAGCGTCTCATCAAGGTTCTCAATAGACCGTGGTCTTTCTAAATCAAGTGTGGATACATCAGAGATGGGGCCAGAATGCAAAAAGAGAATATCTTTATCGCGTACGCGTTTCGTCGTATTAAAGAATGAAATGGAAATTTTATCACTTACTTCTTCAACATAAGCGGCTTTACTCTTGTAATAGACTAATGCGCCTTTTTTAATATCTGACATAGAGTTTTATCTAGGGTGAAATCAAGGGCGTTTATGATAGCGCATCCAGAATATAGCGGGTATTTATAAATGAGCTTTGCGATGGAATTTACTTGTTGAGGATTTGGTAAAGGTAGTAACGTTCGTCACTAGGGCCAAAAATGTGCTTGTCTATTTTATAGATCAATTCATAGTTAAGCAGTGATTCTGCAGGGGTTGGGGCGTTGAAAACAATCAAGCTATGATCATTATCTAACTTATTCTTCCGAATTCTTTTTTCAACCTCATGGAAATCAATATAACGATTCTTTTCAAACTTTTTAGTCCAAACGATATAGGTTCCAAAATCCTCAATATCAGGATACCAAAAAAGTTGGTTAGGAAGGTAAAGCGCTAATGTACTACTCAATGTGGATGGGCTACCTATGAGCACTTGATCTGACAAGTCAATCGTAGACAAATAAGTAGACATGTCTTTAGCACCTGAGTATTTCTGTGTTTGTTCTGAAAAGTGCATCAAGGCGCTTGCTAATAATGAAAAAGCTAGTGTTCCGTTGAGCAATATTAATGTCCATTTTTTGTTGAATAAGTCGTCGGTGTAATATTTTGGCGACAGTTTGTAATAAGTAGATGTCCACAAAGAAAAGATGAGGAAAATAAGGATGAAACCGTGATGGCGATACCCCCCATAGTATTTGAAAACGAATAAGTAGAATAGCCCTAATATAGACAAGATATAAACAACAAACATTTCTTTAGATCGTTTAAATAGGTAGATACAAGAGTAAACAAAGACACCTAAAGCAGTTAACGTCAAAAATACAAAAGGTAAATAATCATGAATGCCTGAGTCAATTTGCCGTGATAGAGGAACAAAGGCATTCATAATGGCACGAGGCAATGCACGATAATTAAACTCATGAAAAACCTCAGCACGCATATTATCAGCGGCAGGAAGCAGTTGTAGTAATGCCAGTAAAGCACCTAAACAGGCTATGGCAATTGGCCCTTTAAAGCGTTCAAAACTTACCTGTGACTGGCCAACTTCATAAACGTAAAGCATTAACAATGCTGTAGCGATAAAAAAGCTATGTACATTAGTATTAAATAACAGCAGGATCAAAACGCAATGCACTATAGGCTTGCTAAAACGTTCACCGTAACTTGCGGCAATAGCAAACACAAACAACACGGTTAAGTTATAGTTTCTGGCAATAACTGCATATTCCCACCCCATATAGAATGAAAATAAAAAAAGAACTTTTGTAAGTCTGGAAAAAGGTGCTTTATAGGTGAAAATAGTGGCCGCTAATAATACGAAAGTGAGATGTATATACGTTAATGTTGAGGGGGGGAAACCTGACTTGGCAAAAGGCATAAGAATTAAATGCCAAAGCGCGGGGGTACCTTCATAATTGATATGCTGGAATAACTGGGAAAGTGGAATATCTCTAGCAATAAGCCACGATTGAGCTTCATCTCTCCAAGGCTCATGCTGCATCGCACCAAAAAAAATCAAAATAGCGTAACAGGTCAGTACGATAACTTCCCATGTCAACACCCTACTTTTTATATGGCCAATTGATAGTAAATCGCCAGATTGTGTCTGGTTCATTCTCGTTTAATCTCGATTAATATTTTTTATATATGTGAAACCTTATGCACGAAAGATATGACGGATATAGCAAGCTTAATAATTGAGTTGACCGTTTTGATAAAACGGCAAGCTCACTAAAAAATTACGTTCGTTTTTCTCTCGTCATCCTTTCATACAAAAGACTCATGCCAACATTACAATTATTTTTTGAGATATAAAACATAAACACGCTTAATGGCTGTTATACGTATCCGAACAGGTTTTCAGGTAACTGTAATTACTTTGCTTTGTAATTTGTTACGGATTTTATCACGCATAAAGAAGAGTAATATCAGCGCTTGGAGAACCAGTATGAGCAGTTTACTAACCATCTCTCTGAGATGAAATGTGTCGACGATATTAGCTAGTAAGAATACAAAAAATGAAACGAGAATAATAGGGAGAGAGATCTTAATAAGCCTAAGTATGATAACTGAATAAGAGTGCCCAGAAACATTTGCAACCATAGTTAAGCGACCCAACAAACTTACTGCTACTCCACTCAACAACGTGACCAGCATTAGCCCCTTAAAACCTAGAAAATGAATAGCAGGTACGGCAAGAGAAGCTTTCACAACCACTTCAAATAACGTCATAAATGCATCACTTTTTTGCTTACCGTGTCCATTAAGATAAGGTGTAATACTCATCTGGAACGTTACTAAAATTAACAAACTGCTTAATAAGACCAATTCATCCGTTAAATGTGCATATTTCTCACCTACCCAAAGGGTTAGAAAAGTCTCACCTAATAAGTAGAAATTACCGATGAATAAGGCACTTATCCAAAAACCAATAGTCATTGATTTAAACAAATAATCCAGAGCTATTTGGTCGTCATCGCTACTATCGGTATCCGTATGGCGGATAATAATAGTTTCCCAATAGCTTAGAAAACGTGATAAAACCTGCACTGCCATATCTACAGCTGTAATTAAGATAGCGTATTGTGCGATAGAGGAAATACCCATTGCAATTCCAATAAAGACACCATCGAGCCTGTATCTAAAAAGCTCGGCCGCTTGTACAACAATGGCAAATTTCCCGAAATGAAACAGCTCTTTAATAACTGAAAAGTCAATATCATACTTACTGAAATAGGTATGATGATGGCTATACCTCACATAGAAGTAAGAACATGAAAAAAACAACACGTTAACGGCTGCACTGTACATGATCAACTGTATTAAACCGCCCCCAGCAAACAGAATGAATGGAAAACCAACGAGCCTTAACAGAACACGAAGAATCTCAAACAAGCCCAACTGAATATACTTTAAATCCGTACGTAATATGCTCTGGTAGAGCCTCAAAACCATTGAAAATCCCGTCTCAATGGCTAACACACCTACCACTAGTGACAAGGTACGATCACTAATAATATTAATGTCAAAATGCCTAAGAGCCAATAAGCCCAAACCCAACATCACGAACAACAACATGAGTACTAGGGAAAGAGCAACTGCGTTTGTAATAATACGTTGCCAACGCTTTTCATCACCCATCGAAAGCGATAGGAATCGAGTGCATGCAAGTGACACACCAAAATCAATCAGCAACATATATCCCGTGATGGAAGCCGCTACACTCCATATCCCAAAATCATGTTCACCAATATTATTTAGAATAAACGGGAATAAAAAGAAGGTACCTAACGCGTTAAGTACTAAAGCGGCTATTCGAACAACCGTTGCATTGAGATAATGTGAGCTGGTCATTGGGTCTATATTTCTGTGTTAATAGACGGTTGTGGTTCTGTCAAACTTTCTGAAACTTCTAACCGCTCTACGAAATCTATGACTCGACCTTCCCAGTCAAATACGTAGCGTTGTCTGGTCTTTAATGAAAGTTGAGCCAGCTTTTCTCGATAGCTATGATCAGAACAAAATAGATCCAGCTTATTTGCTAATGACTGGGGGTCACTAAGATCAAAAACCATCTGAGAGTCATCTAATAGTTCAGCTACTTCTGGAATATCGCTCCCCATACATGAGATATGCGTACCTAGTGCTTCAAGCAATGCATTAGGTGAACCTTCCATCGTAGTAGGCAATATAAATAAATCATACTGACTGACTATTTCAGATGCATTTTTCTGCCAGCCCAACATTTTCACCTTCTTATTTAATGCATGTTGATTTGTAAAATTTTCTATGGATTGTCCATAACCCGTTTCTTCAACATCCGCACCGACAATGTAGTATTCCCAATTAGTATTTTGCATCCTGGTCATGGCTTGTAATGCATAGAGAATATTCTTTCGTTCATTTAACACAGATGTAGTTACAAACCTGAAGATTCCATCCTTTTTTGATGGTTTTTTCTGATCATAGTGTTGATCGGCATTAACAATATTGTTTGGTAAGTAGTCAATGTGTGTATAAGGTTTATTACGTTCTTTAAGTACCTTCATCATGTCTTTGTTTGTAGCTACTACTAGCGCAGAATAGCGGATACAAAATCTTTCTAACAAACGATGAATAGTAGTTCTTATGCTTGCATATGACTTAAATTGTGAGTCATGCAGATCATCTCCTCTAATAAAAACCAGTGTCTTCACTTTAGTACCAAAGCTAGCTAATACCGCTAATGCACCATAAAAGAATGAAAACACCAGAAAGCGCTGATCATTATTCTTTTTAGCCATTTTCCGGGCTACAAATACCGTTCTAAAAAAATACTCAAGCCAAAATAAAGCAGAGCCATCACGGCTTTTACAGCTTATTAACTGTGCGTGGATATTTTTATGCTCAACAGGCAGTTTCTCAGTAGCTATATATGTTACCTTATATCCAGAGTTTGCTAACCCCATCCATGCTTTATATAACCGAGTAGTAAAACCACCTGGTTTATGCCGGTAGTAAAAAGACATTACTTGTTTATTGTTATTAGTATCCATATTTGATCTGATTGCGGTTAGGTGGTGTAAAAGTAGTACTATATTGGTTTGATTGGTTGAACGTACCATCTGCATTCTTATCTAAGACTCTGTATTTATAAAATAAAATAACCGCTATAAACACATCAATGTAGAGGTCACCATTTAGAATACCTGCATTATGGAAAAATGAGTTAATTAAATAGCTACCTAAAACCAACAGAAAAAACCAATTGGTCTTAGCTAAACTGAATATATAGGTTAAAAAGATTAATAAACCGAGAAACCCATATATATGAGTTATATTTAGTACCGCATTATGTATTGCGACATAAAACTGGGCAGTTTCATCAGTATTAAAATTAAACCAGTTTCTGTCATTCATGAAATATTCATCTGCTAACTTAATAGAATCAAAACTATAGCCATAGCCCACTGGCTTTTTCACAGCTAGCTCTGAGCCATATTTATATAATGCCGCCCTACCCTTTGCAGATTTATCACCAAGACTTAAAACTCTAGAGGAATCATCTTTATTAGTTGAAATGTAGGCTTGAATAGACATTGCAGCGATAGCCAAAATGACAGATGAAATTAAAGTAGATGCAGGTCGATATTTCAAGAAAGTCACAAAAATCATCACAGCTCCAGCCCCAATTGCTGATCGAGTTTCAGAAGCAATCATTCCCGCATATAAAATAAAAATCACGGCTAACACTAACCATACAGGCTGGTTTTTATCCATTTTTTGGCAAAAAACTACCAACAAAAGAGCGATTGCGGTAAACAGTAAATAGACTTGCGTTATTGCAAATAAGGTTAATCCAGGGGGGCGTAATCTTGTATCGACAAAGTCTGCATTTAGTACCTGTATTGTTTCAGTATTCTGAAGGCCTCCCAAAATAGCTCTAAGATCCCACGCAAAACCCAGGTCAATAGATTGTAGTATTCCAACAATAGATGAGGGGATTGCTACTAACAAAATAGAATACAAGATGGCTCTATATCCAAAGTTGATGAGTAGGTAATAGCTGCAAATAGTAATCAGCCAAGACTGAAACAAACGAATAGACCCTCTTAAGATATCAGGAAAAAAAGCCGCGTTGTATAAAGAAACAACGATACCTATAACTGCTAAGACTCCATAAACAAGGTTGGCGACTTTTAAGTCAGTGAAATAGTGGCTGCCTTCCAACAAGACTAACCCTCCACACAGAACCATTAAATAGGATCTAAAGGGAAGACCCGCGAGATAGCTATTATTGAGATAAGTTAATATCACCATATGTAGCACAAAGATGGAAAGAATTGCGTATTTCATATTCGACCTTAGACACTCGTATCTAAACCTTTAGATGTAATCCAATTATTTTTATCGGGTTAAAACGGCTGATATTCCACGAAGATCGCGCAATATCATGCTTTACAAATGACTACTGCCCCACACTTCGAGTAATAGCGACCGCTCCCTTCGCTAAGTTCTAATCGACTTGATCAGAATTTCCTTAGGTGAGTAGAGTACTTAAGTAGGAGAGAATTTCATGATTTTTCTTACAACTGGTAGCAATTAGCTAGATATACCCGTTGAACTTCCACATGGTATACAGGCTGATACTCCAGTCCACATTGATATAGTCGGGCTGTTGTTCAACGCTGCTTCGTTAATGTTACTCGAAACCACTAACGTCTTTAAAAGTACTACAAAAGACTGCCCACATTGCGTGGACAGTTGTCAATATTTGCATAAGCATTCGCATATTTCAGCGATAAAGCCTAGGCTGTCGAAATAGACGGCTTTTTAAAGGCCAAAACACCATGGTTTTGGATGGTTGTAGGGTCGAATTCATTCGACACGTATGCATATCAAGCATTACTGGTCGAATAAATTCGATCCTACAAAATGATCCAGAAAATAAGATTGCAATAGCTAGCCGAAACAAGCATATTTCGACAGCCTAGATAAAAGCCCCCTTTAATAAAAGAGGGTAAGAGGCATATATTATCCAAGGTCGTTTATTACTTATGAAATAACTACTTATACTAATAAATCAATTGATTATCAGTATATTAGTAGCCATATCTATAGTGAACACTTGAATAGTATTACCAGAAACAAGATGTAATTCACCATTAGTAAAATGATAAGTACCCGTCTGAGTATTTCCATTCGTATCACGGAGTACATAGGAAGTGTTGCTACCCATAAAAGTAATGACGCGTCCATCACTGAATAGTGAACTCTTTACCACCAAGATATTCAGAATCCTTTGGGTTGATACAGTACGTGTCTATGTTGAACTTGCCCCGCTTTCATTAATTAACAGTTACTGTAACCGTCCCTACAACAAAGTGTCCTCTTTTATCAGAGAGGTTATATCTAAAGGTATCCGTACCTGAAAAACCCTGAGTAGGAGTATAGACAGCTCTATTATTTTGAATAGTAGCAATTCCATTTTGTGGTTGTGATCCTATATAGATAGCAAGACTATCCCCATCAGCATCACTATCATTACTAAGAACATCAATAGTAATAGCTGACCCGTTAGAGATCTCCTGATCATCTTGAGCGATAGGTGCTACATTACCAGATGCAGTTGGTGAATTAACTGTCACTGTAACCGTGCCTACAACATAATGCCCTCTCTTATCAGAGAGGTTATATTTAAAGGTATCCATACCTGAAAAACCCTGAGTAGGAGTATAGACAGCTCTACTGTTTTGAATAGCAGCAATTCCATTTTGTGGTTGTGATCCTATATAGATAGCAAGACTATCCCCATCCGCATCACTATCATTACTAAGAACATCAATAGTAATAGCTGACCCGTTAGAGATCTCCTGATCATCTTGAGCGATAGGTGCTACATTACCAGATGCAGTTGGTGAATTAATTGTCACTGTAACTGTACCTACAGCATAATGGCCTCTCTTATCAGAGAGGTTATATTTAAAGGTATCCGTACCTGAAAAACCCTGAGTAGGAGTGTAGATAGCTCTACTGTTTTGAATAGTAGCAATTCCATTTTGTGGTTGTGATCCTATATAGATAGCAAGACTATCCCCATCCGCATCACTATCATTACTAAGAACATCAATAGTAATCGCTGACCCGTTAGAGGTTACCTGATCGTCTTGAGCAATAGGTGCTACATTATCAACAGTTGGCGCAGTGACAGTTACTGTAACCGTAGCTACAGCAGTGTGTCCTGCCTTATCTGAAAGTATATATGTGAAAGTATCTGTGCCTATAAATCCTTGATTAGGTGTATAAGTGGTTCTATTATTGGTGATTTTAACTATTCCATTTTGAGCTTGTGTACCCAAATAGACGTAAAGAGTATCAGCATCTGCATCGCTATCATTACCAAGAACATTAATGTCTATAATAGAGCCTCTAGAAACAGCATGATCATCTCGAGCAATAGGTTCTACGTTTGTCGCACTGGAATTAACATCTACTAAATTCAGGTGTGCATTTTTGATACCGGGGTCTTTTCCATCTGCCGTTAGATTGTAAGCATTTTCTTTATCACCCAGAGACCTATAGTCTGATACGAAAAATACATATCTTCCAGTTGCCGAGGAATTTGCTCGAGGCTCACGCAGATAATTAGTTACCTCACCTTCTTTCGTAATACCCCATGGCTGATAGAGTTTTCTAGGTCCAAATTGCTTTATCATTGCATCTGAGAAAATCTTTGTCGGCCTCTTACCTAGGTACGCATTAGCAACATATGAAGAATAACCAGGCTCATCGATATTCATAAAGTACATGCCATCATCAAGTCTAGACACAAGGATCATTCCAGGTCTTTTTGAAACACGCGATATATGCCCCGTTGCTGATTTTTCAATAGTAAGTACTTTCGTAGATGGGTTTTCAACATAAGTGGGCCATATCCTTTTTTCGAAACTATCTGAAAGCCTAACTGCGAAAACACCTCTGTAATCACCATAGACATACCATGAAACATTATTAGAATCTACTACAAAGTCACCATGTTTGACGCGACCGTATAAGACTTCAGGTACGGCAGTTGCAGCATGATCAAAAGGTATTTTTAGTGTCTGCTCTATATTGTTACCATTATTATCTTTCTTCCCATTATCGACATCATAAATAATAAATTTACCTTGAGGGTCAATACTAGCAGAATCAAACCCTTCTGGAACTGGCCGTGCTTTTAGAACTCTATCCTCTTTGACCATAAATGGAATAATGTACTGGACTCCATTCTTAAACCCTGTAATAACAATTTTATTACCAGTATCGTCAAAGTTACCATCACCTCTACCAAATGTTACATCAGTGTAATCAATAAAAGTACGTAGTGATGAGTCTACGGTCACTTTATAGGTCGAAAAGTCAATCGTTGCTTTATAAAGCTTATTATCTTGTAGAAACCAATAAACATTATTTAAGTTTTTGTCCCATAAGATTTGAATCTGGGCTAGTGTTGTGGCTTTACTAGCAGGAACCCATGCTACTAACTCTTTAGTTCTAAGACTCCATAAAGCAGAAAAAGGTCTACCCATTGCTGCAGAACCAATAGCATAGGTTTGATCACTATTAGCCACTGGTGTTCTAGAATAAAAATGTTGAGACTGTCTATCAACAACTTTACGTTTACTTTTTTGAGTCCAAAACTCATTAGGTGATCGGTATAAAACCTTTTTATCCATCTCCATATGACTCCCACCGAGCCGCCACACTTTTTTATTTGTAACTTTATCAGTCGCAGGAAGATTAGAACCATCTGAAAAAGGAGGTGCAACTGCTACGGGATGAGAAGCATCATGAAAGTCATTACTAATTATAGGTTCTGGCATCCAACTTGGAAAAGTCTGTTGTAAGTTAGCCGCTGATACAATAGATGGAAGCAGAATTATTGAGGTGGCTAGCACTAGAAAAGTTCCAGCCACGTGCGCTTTTTTATTCATTGATAAGTATTTCATTATATTGCCCTTTTATAGTTACGCCCGCTAGGATAATACATTGTTTTAATGACTCTAATCAATAATTATTATAGGTATCATGTTTGAAAAGTAATTGTAACCACTATAGATACTGCTTTTTAACAGTTTTACTCATCAATCATATATCACCTCTCACCTCGTATCAGTACAAGCTGAGTGAAGACTCCTGTTAACTTCTTTCATCACCCGCTCAACTTTAATCCAAAATATCTGGCTCAGAAAAATTACAGTCTAGCTTAATAAGATGTCCTGCCGTTCATTCTTCAATCAAAACCGTTAATAACCACCATCAATTAATCCCAGCCACTAGGGAGTAATCACCTGTTTCAATGCAACAAATATCCATAGTATTTGCCTATCAAAATAATAAAAACGGCGTCAGATATGAAAATAATATTTATAGCAATAAAAGGTATCGACAAAATTGGTGGGATAGAAACATACACCAGAGAACTTGGAAAGCGTCTTGCTAAAAGTGGGCATGAAGTTATTGTGTATACGTTGAAGAATGATCAGCGCTCAGCAACCTATGAATATAAAGGAATGACAATCATTCCCTTACCCTCTTTAAAATCTAGGTTTCTGCAAAAGATGTCATTAGTATTTTTAGCAAGTTTGCATCAGTTCAAGCATAAAGATGTAGATATTATTCATTATCATGCAATTGGCCCTAGTCTATTCTGCTTTATTCCTAGAATCACTGGGCGTAAGACGTGCGTTCAGAGCCACGGACATGAGTGGAAATGGAAAAGGTCAAATTGGTCTCAACTAGAAGAAACTTTTTTTAACTTTGCAGAAAAATTCTCATTTAAGTATACAAGCACTATTACTGCTGTATCAAAAGAACTAAAAAATTACTATCAAAGTAAGTATAACCAACATGTTAAGTATATTCCAAATGGTGTAAATACAGCATCACATACCCCCGCAAAACAGATTCGAGAAATGGGGCTTGAAAAAGACAATTACATTTTATTTTTAGGTCGAATTTCAAGAGAAAAAGGAATTCATTATCTAATTAATGCTTATCAAAATATTAATACTACGATGAAACTAGTCATCGTTGGGCAACAAAGGGAAGGAGATACCTATATAACAGAGCTTCAAAAGCTGGCAGATAACAACCCTCAGATTATTTTCCCCGGGGCAGCCACTGGAAACCTCTGGAATGAATTTTATAGTAATGCTGCCATATCAGTTTTACCTTCTGAAACAGAAGGACTTCCAATAGCTCTACTTGAAGCTATGAGCTTTGGTAATTGCTGCCTAGTTAGTGATATTACACCTAACAAAGAGGCACTTGGAGATACGGGTCTAACATTCAAAAGCCAAAACTTTAAATCTTTACAAAAAGTATTAGAAAGCCTTATTTCAAACCCAGATAAAAGAGCAACCTTAGGTCAATTAGCAAAGCAAAGGGTCTCAGACAACTACACATGGAAAAAGATTTCCACTGAAGTAGAGAGGTTTTATCTTGAAACAACTGGAATGAGCCAAAGCAACGTTCAACTTATTGAAGAAGAAGCAGCACAACAAACAACTACAAACACAACACCTCATCAAAAACATCAAGAGATATAGTCATGTCATTTATTATTTCTAGCGCATTGGCAAGCTTCGTTGGCCTTCTTATCATTCTAACAAAAAAATATCATCAACAAATCACGGCAGATGGACAAGATGGCGTACAGAAGTTCCACGAAGAGATTACGCCACGCATTGGTGGAATCGTGCTATCAATCGGATTAGCGGGTGGTGTGTCGTATGAAATCTATATGGGCAACTTAGGTTTTACTTTGCCCGTTGGTTTAGCCATTTCATTATTTCCTGTATTTTTTATGGGAATGATTGAAGATTTCACCAAAAACATCAATGCTGATTGTCGTTTTGTCACAGCAATTATCTCTGGTATTTCCTTCTTTCTTTTTTTAAACGTAGGTATTACACAAACAGGTCTCTTTTGGTTAGACTCCCACATACTATCTATTCCACTAGTCTCATTATTATTAACCACAGTTATCATCGCGGGTGTTTCCAATGCAACCAATATTATTGATGGTTTCAATGGATTGCTTCTAGGCTTCGCAATTATGGCAACCGCTGCGCTCTGCTGGGTGAGCTATCAAGTAGGAGATCAGCAAATATTCTCCATTACTGTGGTGCTTATGGGCTCCATATTTGGACTCATTATCTTTAATTTTCCAAAAGGTAAGCTTTTCACAGGTGATGGAGGAGCTTATATGATCGGCTTCTTACTATCAGCTCTTAGTATCTTATTAGTTAATAGAAATCAGGCAGTATCACCTTGGTTCCCCATGTTACTGCTACTTTATCCTATGACTGAGACACTATTCTCGATGTTCCGTCGCATTCTTGTTGAAAAAACATCTCCTTTTGATCCCGATAATAAGCATTTACATACATTAATTTACCGTTCGATTTCACAGAAAGAAGCAACTTTCATCAATCATAATGCTAAGACATCGGTACTTATTTGGCCACTAATGTTATGCACGGTCATTCCTTCAATACTTTTCTGGAAGGACACTACTCTGCTAATGATTACTAATGGTCTGTTTCTTCTTGGCTATTATGCTCTTTATAAGAGACTATTACATAACTGTGAATCATTAGGTGATACTAAAGCAGACCATAACAAAGGATTAGCCTAATAGTTTGTTTGAAAACATTAGCTTATTCTTTAAATATGATAAAGACTCTTAACAGTTACTAGCTTCTCAGGCGAGAGGCTAATAAGAAATTAAACGCAAATAATAATAACTATAATAGAAAGCCAATAACGAGAATATTGAAAATGAGTTACTTCAATAGCCCAGCTATTATCACTGCACAACAAGAAATATCGACGGATGCTACTGCTAATACGCATCAGTATGCAAATACTCAAGCTTATCCTTCAGGAACGTCACTAGCTGATTATTTACGTATCATTCGCAAATACTTTCTATCTGCATTATTTACATTTCTGAGTGTTGTTGCACTGACTATTTTTATTAACTCAGCATTAGTTCCTAAATATGTCGCCTCAGCTACGGTTAGAATTGATACTAATCCCCAACAAATATTGGATTACGGCATCAACGCGGGACAACCGTCTAAAATATTAGATCCAACTTTTCTGGAAACACAATATAAATTGTTGCGTAGTCGTAAACTGGCTACAAGCGTGATCAGCGAGTTAGGTTTAGAGCCGGAACAATTAACCTTAAATACTTTCAAGCCTTTCATTCATAGGTGGTTAACTCCTGTGAAAGAGCTAAAGCAAAAAATCTATACCGCACTGGGAAAAGAACTAACAGTCACGGTAGATGATCCATCAGAGCAAGTGTTTTTACGTAACTTAACTATACGACCTATTAAGAACACACAAATTATTGAGGTTCTGTATAAGTCTGAAAACGCGGAGTTATCTGCACAAGTAGTTAATCAGCTAGTTAAAAGTTTTATTGCCTATCAGATCGATACTAAAAAGAAATCTGCCGACAAAGCTGAACAGTTTCTAAGAACAGAATTATTAAACGCGCGTCATAAACTTGAAGCCTCTGAAGGCTCACTGCTCAGCTATGCAAAGCAACAAAATATTATTAACACTGGCTCTGATCGCAGTATTCTTGAGAAAAATCTGGAAGAGTTAAGCACGGCTTATATAAAAGCCAAAGAGCAACGTATCATTGCTGAAAGTATTTACAGTAAAAAGCACAATGTTTCAGGTGCTATGCAGGCTACTAGTAGCATATTGATCGGCACATTGAAAACTCAATTAGCTGATTTAAGCGCTAAGTATCAGGAAGGTTTAAAGATCTATAAACCTAACTACCCCAGTATGCAGTCCCTTCAAGCACAGATTAATGATATTAAAACTCAGGTTAACCGTGAGACTCATGTACTTAATTCTTCAGTTAATAAAGACCTTAAAGCATCTTTTTTGTCCGCACAACAACAAGAAAGAAAATTAAACGGTGAAATAAAAAGATACGAAAAACGTTTGTTATCATTCAAGAACAAGAATTTACACTATGTAAACTTGCAACGTGAAGCAGATACCAATAGAGCTTTATACGAAGGTTTACTACAACGCTTCAAAGAGGTGGGCGTCGCATCAGGTTCAGGCTCAGAAGGTATAGAGGTCATCGATTCTGCCATTGTACCACTAAGAAGTAATAGCCCTAAAAAAGGCATGAACCTTGTCATGGGTACTATGCTTGGGCTGCTACTAGCGATGTTAGCGACACTTGTTAGGAATTTATTAAATCGTAAGATTTCTACAGTAGAAGACTTGGAACGTTTAAATCTACCCTACCCTGTTCTGACTACATTACCAAAAGTAAAGCGTTCAGAGGAAAAAACACTACCTTTATTAGCAGTCGACAAACCGAATTCTGCATTAGCAGAATCCATTCGATACCTTTATACCAACCTGGCAAATCAACAAGGTGGTATTCCAAAGCTACTGCATATTACCAGTGCATTGCCATCAGAAGGTAAATCTAGTATTGCCACAAACTTGGCAACGGTTCTAGCAAAGTCGGGAAAGAAAGTGTTAATTATTGATGGAGATTTACGTAGACCTTCTATACATAAACATTTACATATCGACAATGAAGTAGGCTTGAGTAATTACCTGGTTGGTAAATCGCCATCCATTCCATTGCATAAAGTCTCATCGAAATATGACTTGTATGTTATACCTGCAGGACCCGCCGTATCAGACCCTGTAAACCTATTATCAAACCAGGTAATGGTAGAGCTATGTGAAAATGTTCGCAATGCATTTGACCAGATAATTTTAGACTCACCGCCTGTATTAGGTTTAGCAGATGCATTAGTTCTTTCAAACAGAGCAGATGCAACTTTATTTGTTGTTTCAAGTAATCAACCTAATGAAAACGACATTCAAAGAGCATTAACTAATATGGAAAAAGGTTTTGCTAATTTGATTGGACTTGTTTTTTCAAAAGAAAAAAGTGATACAACACAATACTACAGTTCATTTGATTATTCCGATGGACGACAAGCACTTGTATAGGTGCTCCATTTAAATACTAAGAGATCTTTGCATGAAAGAATGGCGAGAGAAAAATGAGCGTAATTTTTTAGTGGGCTTGCCGTTTTATCAAAACGGTCAACTCAATTATTAAGCTTGCTATATCCGTCATATCTTTCGTGCAAAGGTCTCTAATAATAAGGTGATCGTTGTACATAGATTCATGAGCACAAAGTTATATGAATCACATACAATACCTCGATATAAGAATACTAAAAAATTGATTTTCCATGCTTTTTAACTCATTAGAATTCATTTTTGTTTTCTTGCCCATCAGCGTTATCATCTACGCTTTGTTAGGTAAGAAGTTTAATCAAGTTGTTTCGATAACTTGGGTTGTTGCCTGCTCGTTCTTTTTCTATGCATGGTGGAATCCTACCTACCTTATTCTGTTGGTTTTATCTATCTTATTTAATTACAGTTTTGCCAAACTGATTCAAGCTAAAGTCCTGTCCAATAATACGCTTACACCACCTGATAAAGCATTCAACACAGGAAAATTATTACTCATAGTAGGAGTAGCCTGTAATCTTGCTTTACTAGGCTATTTTAAATATGCAAATTTCTTTATAGATACGATCAATCAAGTGATCAACACAAGCTTTAACCTAGAGCACATCATACTGCCGTTAGCTATATCCTTTTTTACCTTTCAACAGATTGCCTATTTAGTGGATAGTTATCGTGGTGAAGTAAGCAATACCAAACTATTAAACTATTCTTTGTTTGTATCCTTCTTTCCCCAGTTAATAGCAGGTCCGATCGTGCATCACAAAGAAATGATGCCGCAGTTTTCAAGTAACGAACACTTTAAACAATGGTATGAAAACATAACCTACGGCTTACTTTATTTTGCTATTGGTTTATTCAAAAAAATTATTTTAGCTGATACAGCAGGAAACATTGCAACTCCTCTTTTCACAGAAGTTGCAAACGGTGTGGTTCTTAACTTTTTTGATGCATGGTTAGCTGCAACGGGCTATACCCTACAGCTTTATTTTGATTTTAGTGGTTATTGCGATATGGCGATTGGTGCAGCGCTAATGTTTGGAATCAAATTACCACTCAATTTTAACGCACCTTATAAAGCCGTCAATATTATTGATTTTTGGCGACGCTGGCACATGACATTAAGCCGTTTTTTACGAGACTATTTGTATATTCCGTTGGGAGGAAATCGCCAAGGATTAGTACGGAAAAACACCAATCTTATGATTACCATGCTACTTGGTGGTATGTGGCACGGCGCAGGTTGGACATTTATCATATGGGGAGGGTTACACGGTTTCTACCTCATTATGAACCACGCTTGGCAAATATTTAGAGAAAAAGTGCTAGGTCATGACATACAACAGAGCAGCTCTGTGGGACGCGCACTTTCAGTTTTTTTGACATTGATGATGGTCATTATCGCTTGGGTGTTCTTTCGATCTAGTTCATTAGAATCAGCGATTTCTATGCTACAGAGCATGGCGGGATACAACGGCGCTTCCATCCCTGAAGCTGTCATACGCACCGTTCCAGCACTGAATAGCGTTATTAACAGCTTAAATATTCAACTAACCAGTATTGGGGGCAATTTCTTTTATACCAGTTGGAGCAGTATTCTATTAATCATTCCATTCCTATTCGGCCCTACCTCGCATCGTTTAATCGAAATGGTAAAACAAAAGAAATGGCACTTGGGTATGAACAAACGCACCGCTTATGCACTTAGTGTTGTGCTTTTACTAAGTTTCATTAATCTTAATAAAAACAGTGAATTCTTATATTTCCAGTTTTAGAACTATCTACTTTGTTTATAACTAAACAAGACTTACCAGAGAAAGTAAATACCCATCAAAATGAACAAGCAATTTCTTAAACAGGTTTTCTTTTTCTTGATACTTAACACAGTGCTGTTATTTGGTATCAATTATATCGTTGACCCCTTACAAATATATAGAGACCAAACGGTTCTTAAGCCTCTATTTACAGAAGAGCAACGCTTGCAGGTACCTGGTTTGATCAACAGCTTTTCAGATAAAGCTGAGATTGCATTGATTGGATCTTCAATGACTTCAAATTTTAGTCATGAAGAAGTTGAAACAGCCTTTAATCAACCCCTTCTTAAACTATCTATTGATGGCTCCACTCCCTTTGAGCAAATATTTGTGCTCAAACACCTGCTAGAGCGTGACGGTAATACCATCAATAGAGTTATTTGGGGACTGGATGTGCTACGTTTAAATGCTTACTACGGGGAGTTTTCACAACCGGTGGATATTTACCCCTTCCACCTCTATAACAATACGCTACTAGACAAATTTAAGTACTCCGTCAATATTGATACGTTAACGCATTCATTGCAAACACTTGCAGCTAGTGCCACATCCCTTAGCTTTTTAAGAAAAAAACATAATCAAAAAATGCTTAATCTATGGCAACACAAGAAAGGCTGTGACATTGTTTTTGAAAACTACAAAGATGATTT
>JALXAX010000171.1 GCA_026991755.1 Thiotrichaceae bacterium
TGGCTTGAATTCCCTCTATTTCTGCTAAAAATTCGGCCAATAGCTCGGCTATTACCCTCTTTTTTAGCAGAAATAGATGAAATTACGCTCATTTCTCTCTCGCCATCCTTTCATGCAAAGGTCTCATAATAAAACAGGAAAAATATGATTATTCAACTTGCTAACTGGGCGCAAAACATTTTAGATAAATTTCGAGCACTGGATTTTTTAGGATCTTTGGCGCTGAGATTGTACTTGGCTCCTGTTTTCTGGGTTGCTGGAATGAATAAAGTGAATGGTTTTGATGGCATAGTTGATTGGTTTGGTAATGCTGATTATGGCTTGGGTTTACCCTTTCCAACACTACTAGCTGGCTTGGCAACAGGTACAGAAGTATTGGGCGCGATTCTTTTGGTATTAGGACTTGCAGTAAGATGGATCAGCATACCTTTAATGGTGACGATGTTAGTGGCCGTATTCACCGTACATTTACCCAATGGTTGGCAGGCAATAGCCGATAGAATGTCGCCATGGGCGCCCGCTGATATCGACGGCACGATCAATCGACTTAGTGCTGCAAAAGACATCTTAAAAGAACATGGTAATTATCAGTGGCTCACAGAAAATGGAAACTTTGTGATTAGCAACAATGGTATCGAATGGGCAGCGACTTATTTCATCATGCTATTAGTGCTATTCTTTATAGGGTCTGGTAAGTACTTGAGTGTAGATTACTATCTGGATAAATGGTTTAGAACCTAACCTGTTTCTGATCAAATCGAATATAGCGTACATAACGCTGACATAAAGAGTTTAAAAAGGTAGAACAATAATGAAATCATACCCCGTCAATGGTGCAGGATTAGGATTCCGCAGAGGCCAACTAATGACAGAGATGGAAGAAAGCTTACCCGCCTCCATCGATTTTATGGAAGTTGCGCCAGAAAACTGGATTCCAATGGGAAAATCTTTAACCGATAGACTCAGAGCGTTTACCGAGCGAGTTCCCTTTGTAACTCATGGTTTATCTCTTTCTATAGGTGGCCCAAGCCCATTAGATACTGACTTTGTGAAAGAAGTTGGTCAGTTTATGAAGCAGCACGATATGCGCTGTTATAGCGAACACCTTAGCTACTGTTCTGATAACGGTCATTTATATGATTTGTTACCCATTCCATTTACTGAAGAAGCGGTACATTATGTAGCAGACCGTATTCGCACGGTGCAAGATATTCTGGAGCAAAAAATAGCTATGGAGAATGTTTCTTTCTATGCGATGCCTTCCACAGAATTAAGTGAAATAGAATTTGTAAACGCAGTCATAGAAGAAGCCGACTGTAACTTGCATATTGATATCAACAACATCTATGTAAATTCGATCAATCATAAATACGATGCGGTTGATTTCCTTAAACAGTTGCCAGGTGAGCGCATCGTCTACGGACATATTGCAGGTCATTACGAAGAAGCTGAAGACTTAGTAGTCGATACACACGGAGCCGATATTATCGAAAGCGTGTGGGACTTGTTAGACGTGGCTTATCAAGAGTTCGGAGTATTCCCAACACTAGTTGAGCGAGATTTTAATATTCCCCCACTTGCCGAATTAATACAAGAAGTTGAAAAAGTAAAAGAATATCAAGAGAAGTACGAAACGGTAAAGGCTACAGCAACAGGCACGAGTGGTTAATCGTTATGACAAGCACTAACACCGAAGCAAAAAAAGACAAAGACTCGCTTCCAGAATTTCAGAAATTACAATACGAATTTGCAGCGCACATTCGCGACCCCTTTGGCGTACCTCGCCCAGAAGGTATCGAAGATCGCCGAATGGAAGTCTATCGAGACTTATTCTTCAATAATGTAAATGGCTTCCTCGAAAACGGCTTTCCTGAACTACGCACACATTACGACGATGATGCATGGCGACGTTTAGCCAGAGCGTTCTTCTCCAAACATGAAAGCCATAGCCCTTGGTTTGTTGATATCTCTAAAGAATTTATTTTGTATTTACAAAGCGAACACGAGTCAACATCTGACGATCCACCCTACTTATTTGAGCTAGCACATTTTGAATGGGCAGAAGTAGCGCTGATGGTCGATCAGGAAGAGCCTGATTGGGATAAGATCGACCCGCATGGCGACATGCTAGAGAACGTTCCTGTGTTATCTCCTACCGCGTACTGTCTGGCTTACCAATGGCCAGTACACAAAATCAATGAAGACTTTCAGCCTGATACCCAGCCTGAAGATCCCAGTTTTGTATTGATCTATAGAGATAAAGAAGGCGATGTTGAATACTTCCCTGCTGACCCTGTGACAGCAAGAATCATGGAATTGCTACAAGATGAAACAGAGCGAACGGGAAAAGCGTTATTAACTCAGCTAGCAGAAGAAATGCAACACCCCGATCCTGAAGAAGCGGTACACAGTGGCTATCGCATTCTGCTTAAGCTGCACCATGCCAACATTATATTGGGAACACAGATTAAGGAAGCTCTGGTCAACTCATGATTCGTTTTTCCGAGGCTAGGATTTTTTAACAACTGCTACATATAGATGTTCGCATATTAAATGTCTTACTACCTGTGGTAGAGACGTTGCATGCAACGTCTCTACGGGATGATCGATAAATCCCCATTCACCTTGACAAAACAAGCTCCTCTACCTATAGATTACCTATAAACAAATAATCCTAGATTCCTCAGTTGACCGCTTCTGGCTATCATTAAATAATTGATAAACTGTTTATAACTATTTGTTTTAATTTTCATTCTAAGAGTGAAAGCGCTACAGCTTATAGAGCAATCCTGCTGAAGCTTCTAAGTTTCGCTAAAGCTCAGCTAAGTTTTAGGCTGACTGGCTATGTAAAAAAACTCATTAAGGATCAACCATTAATTCCTTTTTTTACTACGCCACTCAGCCTAAAAGAATCACTCTATAAACCGTCCAACTGAGGAGTCTAGGATAATATAAATGAGGGTCTAGCTGTGCATAATAACCAACAACGTATCAACGAAATCGGTCGCTTAATAAAGAAATATAGAAATAGGGCACGAACCGCCAATCGACAGCGAAAATGGGCTGAAGAAAGACGATGTCTTGAGAAAATTCAGGCACTCAACATAGAACGAAAAAACCTTCAGGAACATGCCCCACAACCTAGAGGCGGTGGCGCGCCGCCATCTACTCGAGTGATAAAAAGAATCAAAATTTTGATGAATGAGATCGCTCGTGATACAAGGATTCTAGAGCGCTTCAAAGCAGAAAATAACCAGCAGGGTGTAAAAAAATACCAAAGAATTGTACAAAATAAAAAAGCAAAACTAGCCGCATTACAAGGTCGGCAACAACCAACTGCACCAGCAGGTGGCGGGCCAAATAACAATCGCCGAATTAGAATACTGCTTAATGAAATAAAGCGTGACCGCAGCATACTAGAGAGGCACAAACAAGCAGGTAATGCAGCAGGTGTGACTAAATATGAAGGCATCATTAGAAACCAACTAGCCGAATTACAGCGATTAAGGGGAAGTAATCAAGGGCCAGGAGGTACAGGTGGTGTGCAGCCACCAGCTCCACCACCACCTCCTCAAACAGGAACAGGTGGAACGGCGGGTAGTAATACCCGTGCAGAAGTGAAAAAAATAGCAGATGCTTTCAAGGCCAGTAATAGAAGAGACAATGATGTAGATAAAGCCCTAAATCAGGTGATTGATCTACTGTTGAAAAAGCCCCAGTTTAGCGCACTAGTCGCTGCCCGTGATCAGTTGTTCAGAGTTAGAGGTAATGCAACACTACCCCCTGAAGGCAGCGTAATCGACCAGCCTTTTATAAGAGATGTGTTTAAAATAACAGAATCGAATATCACCCTAAAAGGTTATACCATAAAGGACTCCATTGTTGATAGTGACTTTGCTAAAGCATTTGATCGCATCGTCAATGACATCAATCAAATGGTGGGCAACGGACAGAAAAACTTATCAGTCTTCAAAAAACTAGCACATCGAGATGCTTTTCAGCTCATACCACAGGATAGAAATATCAGTAGAGGTCGAAGCCAGTTTGCAGGTGCTAAATTAGATAACATTACGTTAGAAAATATCAGCATACATTCCAATGGCTCACTTCAAGGTATCTTTTCTAGCGACGGGGCTTTTGAAAATTTAAACTTCAAAAACATATCAGTTGATACCCAAAGTGCCCATCAAATCGCTATTTTTGGTATGTTATCAGGCACCCTGGATCTAACTAACAATAATGGTGCTCCCGTAGAAGTAAAGTTGTATCCGCTTCGTTTGGGTGGCGGTAGAAATATATTGGTGACAGGCTTCTCCGCAGGATCATCTTATCAGTACGGTGCGATTGATTCAGGAACATCGAACGCCAATATTATTGACAAACGCCAGCAGAAAAGAGCAGGCGCGAAGCATTATATAAACTTTGATATGGATGGGTTTATTGGCTTAATAAGAGCGAATCCAACTGATGACTTACAGACGTTTCTGGATCTTATAGAGAGAAGTGCCGAGCAATCAGGCGATTTGGATAGCTAAGTAAGCTAGATTGGGACATGGCTTACGGTGGGTGTGGCTCTGTTGGTCAATCACTGGGATTAATAATCAGTGATCTATTGCACTTTATATGAACACCTAGCGTCTATTTTTTCAGCCGAACATGACCTGAACGGTGTTGAATATGCACACCCTCCCCACAATGCGGACATTCCAGATGGCTGCTACGTTTGGCTTCATTTCTTACTTCACTGATCATCAAACCAGCATCGGCACGGCTAATGCCCAGTGAATGTCTAAGTTTTTCAAGTTCACGGCGATTTTTACGGCTAAGTACACCATCTTCCATATGTGCTAACACCTTTGCTTGAAAACGCTCACGTCTGCGGTTCAGTTCCGAAGTAAAACCTGCCGCCATAATACCAGCTGGTAACGCTGCCATACCGATACCTGTGATAACAATAATGATACCGAAAACTTTCCCCATCAGAGTTAGTGGAACCACATCGCCATAACCAACGGCGGTAAGTGTTACCGTAGACCACCACAAGGCACGGGGTATGCTACCAAACTCCTTTGGTTGAATATGTCCTTCTACCAGATTCAGACTGATATTTATTTTAGACTACATGAATAGAGATCTTTGTACGAAAGATATGACGGACAAAAATGGCTTGAATTTCCTCTATTTCTGCTAAAACTTCGGCCAATAGCTCGGCTATTACCCTCTTTTTTAGCAAAAATAGAGAAAATTACGCTCATTTTTCTCTCGCCATCCTTTCATGCAAAGGTCTCGAATAGTGTATTTATGAATATAAAAGCAGATTTAGCTACGACAACTTCATAACAGTCAACGGGTTAAACTAACTACATTTAAGCGTTCGCCACTAGCAATAATAATAAAATCTATGGGCTAGTATAGTTTTTATAAATTTGATTAATTGGCATGAACTTACTATATATCTATAAGCACCTGATTAATTTGTACCCATAAAGCTGATTCTACCTTTAGCTCTTCAGGTTATACATAACAATAAAAGTCCATATTATTTGCTAAGGGACGTGCATGGAATAAGTTGAACAATCATGGCGCAGATATGGCGCAGAATTTTTATTCCTGAATTATTGATCTTATGAGGAGCATAGTTGTGCTACGCGACGATTAAGATCAATGATTCAGGGGTAAAAAGGCAAGTCAGAATGTTCAACTATTTCATGCACGTTCCTAAGGAGTACCATCATGCACAACAAGATTACTGACACCATTATTCCCTTTGTTACTCCTCTAAATAGACCTTTTACACTACGCCCAGTAGAAAAACTAACAGTATCTATACGCAAAGGTCGAGCAGAAGTATATAACGATGGTCATCATACCATTTCAGTACCCATTTGGGGGTATAACGGTACTTATCCTGGTCCACTTATTGAAGTGAGACGCGATCAAACAGTTACAGTAGACTGGAAAAATAAAATCTCTGAAGAGGAGTCGCTTCCCTGTGTCGTAGAAAGTGTTGAATTTAGCAAAGGTGATAGCCAGATACCCGCAGATGAACCAATACCCCAAAGTATCCTAGATGATTTTCCAGCAGATATCGTTGATAAAAAAAACAATGAGAAGATCAAACCTTTTTTCTCAGTCCATTTGCATGGGGGTAAGACCATACCAGGGTCAGATGGATGGCCAGAAAGCATGCTTTCTCCCCAAAAAGTAGATCGTTATGGTGATGATGTTGTACAGGGTTCCTTGTGTCGTTATGAAAATAAACAACGTGCGATGATGCTGTGGTTTCATGATCATGCAATGCATACTACACGCTTAAATAACTTTGTGGGATTGGCAGGTTTGTGGATGATTCGAGATGATGAAGAGGATAGCTTGTCATTACCCGCTGAAGAGTTCGAAATACCCTTGGTTATTCAAGATAGAAACCTGGCAGGTTTTAATTACTTTCAGGATAATGATGATGAGTCGGTGATGTTTAGACATCGAGTAGAACATGGTGATGGACCTTTGGAGTTTTTTGGACCATTAACGCTCGTCAATGGCAGTATCTGGCCACGGGCGGATGTATCCTCAACTGCTTATCGGTTGAGAATTTTAAATGGCTCTAACTCACGTTTCTACAGGTTGAGGTTTGCTGAGCGTGTTGAAAATGGTAGTAACGGGAAGTGGAATTATAAGTGGCTGGATACTCCTATTGCAGATTGTGTTTTGCCTGTAAAACAAATTGGAACAGATTGTGGGTTAATGGATGCTCCCGTTGACTTACCCGCTTCAGGGCTAACTCTTTCACCCGCGGAAAGAGCAGACATCATTATTGATTTTACTAATTTTGAGGGTCGTGAAATTGTTCTCCTGAATACGGCAGAATCCCCCTTTTCTAATGATCCGGCTTTCTTAGATCCTCTACCTCCCAATGATTCTGAGGTGGTTCAGTATCCAGAACGAACCCTTTACCCTGAAGTGATGATGTTTTGTGTGTCTGAGTCGGATTGCAAAGAACAATACAAAAGAGAGTCCCTTCCGTTTGATTTTGATGATCTTGCCAGCCGTATGATGACTCAAGTAGAAACCTATCGAAGCGAAGACCCTACGCTAGACTCCGATGGGCAAACCCCACTCGACTTATCTACATTAAATGAAGGGGATGGTGTAAAAGAAAGGACGGTTGTACTGGTTGAAAAAACAGAGGTACATGATGGTGAAGATAAAGTCGTATTAGTTGAATGGGAGCTAGCCAGAAAAGATGAGATACAGGAAAAATCATCTATGCCGATATTGCATTGTCAACGTGAAGTCATTATTTGCGATGATAACTGCGATAACCGTGATGAGTTTGTGGTAACTGCTGAACGCTTTGAAGACCCTGTGAACTGGATTGTAAAACTCAACTCCACAGAGCGGTGGCGTTTTATTAATTTAACGGGTGACACTCATCCGATGCACGTTCATTTAGTTCAATATAAAGTAGTTTCACGTAAAGGTGTCGACGTGGTCGATGTGGAAAATTATGAAGATGTTGTAAAGCTAGTTGATGAAAAGTCTAAGAATAATGAGCCTATTGAGGTTAATGTCACCGATATCAAAGAAATTGACGAAAACGAACAAGGCTTTAAAGATACGGTCAGGGTAAACCCTGGAGAAATCGTAGAAATAGTAGCAAAGTTTGAAGGCTACTGTGGTCGCTATGTATATCACTGTCACCTGTTAGAACATGAAGACCACGATATGATGCGCCAGTTTATAGTGACTCGAAATGACATGGATATGTCGATGCATGGTTTGCCTATTTCCGTTGGTTTAGCTACTTCTGATGATTGTAAGGGGAAAACTGATAAGTGAGTAGAAGTCTTTATACATTGAGAGAAGGTTCGCCGTTATGACTGCCGAAACTATCAACTATATTTCCCCCAATAACGTCAGTGAAAAAGCAATAGCATCATCAAAAATGCCAGGAGGCAAATATAAGCCTAAAGACAAGAAGAAAGAACAAAAGCTGTTGTCGATAGATTTTTACAGCGACACGATTGTGCTGTGTCCAAAGACATGGAGCACCAGCCCTGCAACCATGGTACGTGACATAAGCCAGACACGTTTCAAACACGTAGCCTATGAACGAAGCCATTGTAAAGGGCGAACTGTCGCCTCACAGGTGAAAAAGTTAGCAAAGTACAAACTGACGATGAATCAACGAGGCACGAGTGGAACATTCTCCACCTCGTCGTTGTTGTATTATCATTTCTCACGTTATTTTGATACCGCAACCATAATTCCAGTTGCTATCTACCGTGACATGGACAGAAACGCACATCGGGATAGAGTGACTCGTGCAGGCGCGAGAAGGACCTCAAGAGGGATGATAGCAAGAGGCTGGAATTATCTTAATAGTGCCGAAAAAAACCCCAATATCTACCGACCTAAACGAGAGCTGTTCACATCAGATGGGAATATTTATGGTGTGCTTCTACGTGGCAAAGGCGCTCGTTATGGTGCAGAAATAAATGGCGCAAGAAAGCGACGTTGGGGTAGCCCACAAAACGAAGAGTTTCAGGAGACCGCACCTTACTGGGCACTGCGTACTAACAAACCGTTATTAGAAGCAATGGCAACAGGTCGGCGTAGAACGAGATCAACGGTTCGTAAAGCAACAGGTACAGTCAGTAATTTGCAGATGTTTTACTGGATGCGTGAGCTTACCGAGATAGTTTTGTTTGATTATATTTTCAGCCAGCAAGACAGGGTGGGTAACATTGATTATCGCTGGGCATGGTACTGGAAAAAAGAGGGGAAAGTGAAGTCCCTGTGGCAGCCAGGAAAGCACAGCCGTCGCCAGTCGGCTAGTCTTGTGCCACCCGATGAGATAAAAGATTTTTCACCCATTCTTATACAGCGAACCTGCTTGAATGATAACGATGCAGGAGCTCGTGTGCCCTATGCTAACTTTTCCAAAAGAACAGGGATGCTATCAAAACTACGTCACTTTAGTGCCAAGACTTACACCAAACTCATTGAGCTAAATAGTGATCTGCAAGATGAAGGCCCCATTTATCAATACCTACATGAGAATTTTATTTTAGATAGTGGGCAACACAAACAAATAGTAAGGAATACACAAATGGCAACGGATATTCTTAAAGATATTTGTTTGTTAGATAATTTACATTTTGACTTGGATAACCCGAAAGATTTCTTTCTGACAGGCTTACCTGAGGAGCGATTTCTTGATTGTATAGCTCCATGATTATAACGCCGGTCGGTTGCACGACTTTATGCTCGAAGATTAACTAACTATTCTTTTGTTGACTCTTCTGACCTAGCAGGTATGCATCTTTTAGTGCTTGTAATACGGTTTGATTACTCTGTATATCATCTATATTTAAATGCTTTTTAGCGATAGACTGAAACTGAGTTAGCAATTTCTCTTTATGCCAGCTCTCTTCAAAAGCTTCAGTATCTAGTTCTTTATCGTCGTTGATGTGTTCACACACCATGCCCTTAGCTTCAGAAATTGTGATGGGCGTAACTTCCATCACCTCATACTCGTAAGAATAGGGATCAATATTATTACCTTTTGCGAGTAAATGGCGCAGACCGCTGATAGTTCCGCTTTTCTCCATCAGTTCATCCAGATCAAAAACGGTTTTTGGAGTCATGCATTCGCCTTTGAAATAGAACTCTATTTGAGCGGTAATGATATTTTTCACGGGTATTCCTTATCTAATCTACTAAATGAGACCTTTGCACGAAATATATGACGGATATAGCAAGCTTAATAATTGAGTTGACCGTTTTGATAAAACGGCAAGCTCACTAAAAAATGGCTTGAATTCCCTCTATTTCTGCTAAAAATTCGGTCAATAGCTCGGCTATTACCCTCTTTTTTAGCAAAAATAGAGAAAATTACGCTCATTTTTCTCTCGCCATCCTTTCATGCAAAGGTCTCTAAATATGTGTATATGTTATAGAACCAACTGATCAATTGTTATAAACCTTTAGCACGCTGAAAGGCAGCTGCCATTGCACTGTTGCCAGAATGACTACTAGACTTCTTCGAGTTGGATTGAGAGGGCGCAGGTTTTTTTCTAGGGCTGTGCTTATTGGCAGAATCTTTAGGCTCATTCAACTTCATCGTCAAGGAAATACGCTTACGCGGAATATCCACCTCCTGTACTCGTACGGTAACGACTTGCCCCGCCTTCACCACATCATGTGGGTCTTTAACAAACTTATCTGCTAATTGAGAGATATGCACCAAACCATCTTGATGCACACCAATATCCACAAAAGCTCCGAAATTGGTTACATTAGTCACCACACCTTCAAGTACCATCTCAGGCTCTAAGTCTTTAATATCATCCACGCCATCCTTAAAGGTAGCGGTAGTAAACTCGGGGCGAGGGTCGCGGCCAGGTTTCTCAAGCTCGCTAAGAATATCCATAACCGTAGGGATGCCGAATTTCTCAGTTGTGTAATCCCGCGCCTGCAAGCTTTTGATAAAAGCACTATTACCAATAATCTCATCCAGTTTTTTATTATTCTTACTAGCAATATCCTTAACAATAATAGCTGATTCAGGGTGAACAGCCGATGCATCCAGCGGGTTAGCTGCATTAGGGATACGCAAAAAACCAGCTGCCTGCTCAAACGCCTTAGGTCCTAAACGTGCGACTTTTTTTAGCTGACTACGTTTAGTAAATGCACCCTTTTCGTCACGATAAACCACAATATTTTCTGCAATCGTTGCATTCAAACCCGCTACATAAGAGAGCAGCGGAGCAGACGCCATATTCAAGTCGACTCCCACCGCATTCACACAATCCTCCACCGAAGCATCGAGCGATTTTGTCAGCTGAGTCTGATTAACATCATGCTGATATTGCCCGACACCAATCGCTTTAGGCTCAATCTTCACCAGCTCCGCCAACGGGTCTTGCAAACGACGTGCAATAGAAACTGCCCCGCGCAACGACACATCCATATCAGGAAATTCTTTAGAAGCCAGAGCAGAAGCCGAATAAACCGAAGCGCCCGCCTCCGATACCATAATCTTAGTCAGCTTGTTTTCTGGGTAGCGAGACATCAAATCAGCCGTTAGCTTATCCGTCTCGCGCGAAGCGGTACCGTTGCCGATACTAACCAGTTCAACCTTATGCTTTTTAACCAGCTTGTTCAGTATCTCGATAGACTGATCCCATTGATTACGAGGCTGGTGTGGATAAATAGTAGTGGTATCCAAAACCTTACCTGTCTTATCAACAACGGCTACTTTAACGCCAGTACGAATACCAGGGTCTAAGCCCAACGTACACTTAGCTCCAGCGGGTGATGCCAGTAATAAATCAATCAAGTTGGTCGAAAACACCCGAATCGCTTCTTTCTCAGCGGCTTCACGCAAGCGCAGTTTTAAATCCACATCCAAACGACTATGAATTTTAATCTTCCAGGCCCAACGAACGGTATCGGCAAGCCATGCATCAGCTGCACGATCTTGATCAATAATGTTATTCGCTTGAGCAATTTTAGACTCGCAAGGATGTGTATCAGAAGGCTCTACCTGAAGATCAAGGTTTAAATGCAAAATACTCTCATTACGCCCACGAAATAAAGCTAAAGCACGATGTGAAGGGATTTTTTGAATATTCTCTTCATAATCAAAGTAGTCCGAAAACTTCTTACCTTCATCCTCTTTCCCCTTTGCGACCTTGGCACTTAATATGCCGTGTTTCCACAGGCATTCACGCAACTCGCCCATTAAGCTCGCATTTTCGGCAAATTCTTCCATCAAAATTTGACGCGCACCATCCAATGCGGCTGCGGTATCAGCAACGCCTTTGTTATCATCCACATACTTAGCTGCTGTGGTTTCTGGGTCTAAGCTAGGTGTGTTTAGTAAATCATTTGCAAGGTTTTGCAAACCAGCTTCACGCGCCATTTGAGCTTTTGTTCGGCGCTTGGGCTTATAGGGTAAATAAATATCCTCAAGCTCAGTTTTAGTTGTCGCACCTAAGATGGATTTCTTTAGTGCGTCGCTAAGTTTCCCTTGCTCCTCAATGATCTGCAAAATGCTGTCACGACGTTTATCTAACTCACGCAAATATCCTAAGCGTTCCTCCAGTTGCCGTAGCTGAATATCATCCAGTCCGCCTGTTTGTTCTTTACGATAGCGCGCAATAAAAGGCACAGTAGCGCCTTCGTCTAATAACTGTATAGCCGCATTGATTTTGGACTGGTCAACCGATAATTCATTAGCAATGCGCGTAGCAATAGTGGTCATAATATGAGTACTGGGCAGTAGATTTTGAGAAGCGCGTAGTATACAGAGTGATGGGTATTAGGTCATTTTTAGATAGGATGTATTATTTGTTAATCCCCCTCAATCCCCCTCAATCCCCCTTAAACAAGGGGGAGGATGGGTAGATAGTCTGATAAAAAAGACGACCTTAGAACACCTCCCCCCTCCCCAGCCCTCCCCCCAAAGGGGAGAGGGCGCTTATTTCATTTAGCATTGAACAGCTCTGGTTGTAAGGCTATATGTGCTTAGCTTTCATAGGCTCATTAAATGGAATATAAA